>NZ_JAAHHT010000135.1 GCF_010672085.1 Okeania sp. SIO3I5 | reverse complement strand
ATCCTCCCCATCCACCCCATCCTCCCCATCCTCCCCATCCTCCCCATCCTCCCCATCCTCCCCAGCCTCCCCATCCTCCCCATCCTCCCCATCCTCCCCATCCTCCCCATCCTCCCCATCCTCCCCATCCTCCCCATCCTCCCCATCCTCCCCATCCTCCCACAAGGGTTTCAAGAGTTCCTTATAAGGAATAGCTTAAGGAAGGGGGGCAAGGGGGTTAGGTTCTGAGGATTCCTCAGTTCCATCCAACACTTCTAAAATCCTACAGGATCGACAATTCCACTACTGCAAGAACTTCCACTTCTCGGCAGCAAAACATCCGCCAACTTTTCCCCAAGTAGAGGTCTGCGCATTTTTATTTGCAGTTCACTAATCAACCCACTCTTACATCTGATCTTCACACTTTCCCCTGCACCTTCTCCAAAAGAATTGTCAAAAGCTCTTTCAATTTGAGAGCGAGTAATTCTTTTGCCAATATTTGCTTCAAATAAGTCTTGTACTTCCGAAGTATTAACGTCATTCAATAAATCTACAGAAATATCGTAGTAAGTATCCTCATTTCTACCATCGCAAGTACCATGTTTAATCCATTCGTGGCGATGTAGATAAGACTGCTTACCAGGCATCACTATATCTAATTCAGAGGTAGTCTCTTCATCCAAATCTAAGACTGGTAAATCATCCCAATTTCTGTCCTTAGAATCATTTTGATCTTCATAAGAAACCCCACAATAATAAATTCTGTCAGGCCACAAACCATGTAAGGTAAAGTTAGTCGCATCATAGCGATCTGTAGTTTGGGAAATACATTCAGGTTTGTATTGCTTTGTCTGACAAAAACTAGGCTGCCAACTAATAGCAAGTACATATTCCTTCGCACAACCTTGAGGAGGACAACTTGTTGCAGTTTTCTTTTCTTCTATTGGAGTTATTTCTACATAGGTAGTTTCACTTTCATTGCTACTTTCATCTTCATAGCTACTTTGAATTTCATCCCTACCTTGTCCTTCAGGAGTAAGTTGACCACAGTTTTTGTTGATCCATTTACTTTGTTTACCTACTTTTATGGAAATATAATCTCCAGATTCTTTATTCAATCCGTATGCTTGGTAAACTTTTCCTGGTTCCAGAGTCACAGGTTCACTTTTCTTTTTGATACTTGTGTAAGCTTCACATTTATTCATGGTGAAGTCCCCACGAAGATTGTAGAAGGCCAAAGCTGGGTTTTGTCCAAGTAGGAAAAAACACAGTAAGAATGTGATGATTAGTCTCACGACGTCTCCTTATTTTATGGTTGTTGTACAACTACTTCAATATATCTGAATAAGTAACAGGATACAACCATTAGTTGCAAAATATTCAATACCTAATCCCCTACAGCGCTTTTGCTGATTGATGACCCTAGGTCACAACCAAAACCCAGTAGGGACCTTGCATGCAAGGTCCCTACTAGGTTATCATTTTTTAAATGTGGTTCATTGACCTGAAAACTGCTGTAAAAAAAAATAGACATCTGTAATTATTTCCCCCTACTTTCTACTACTTACAAATATTATGCTAAATGAAGAACTACCAAATCATATTAAAGGACAGCGAACTCTAGCAGCAATTTTATTCACTGATGCGGTCAGTTTTAGTGCTAGAATGTCAGAAGATGAAGAACATACTCTCAAATTAATAGACCGAGATTTGAAATTAATGGCAAATATTTGCCGACAATTTGAAGGTTGCGTTCTTAAATCTACTGGGGATGGTTTATTAATGTATTTCGCCAGTGCCATCCAAGCTGTTGCTTGCGCCACAGAAGTTCAAAAACAACTTACTGAAAATGCTGCTAATTTACCGCAAAAAGATATCTTAATTCACAGAATAGGAATTCATTTAGGAGATGTATTTTTTAGTGATAATGATGTCATGGGTAATGGGGTAAATATTGCGGCCAGACTACAAGCAGAAGCAGAACCAGGGGGAATATGTATTTCTCAAACAGTTTATGATGTAGTTAAAAATAATCTCTCTTTACAAGCAACATTTTTAGGAGAAAAAGAATTAAAAAACATCCGAGATGCTATTCCTATTTATCAAATATTATTAGCATCTAAAACCGCAAGAGAGCAGGTATCTAAAGAACAAGAAATCGAACCAAAGATTCTCAGTCGCCAAGAATATCGCTTTCGACAAATATTATTAAATAAAGTCAAAAATTATTGGATAAAAGGAGTTTTAGAAAGCTCTTTACATGGAAAATTATTCATAGAATTGGGATTTGAAGAACGGTTAGATGCCTTAGAAAGACCTTGGAGTTTAGTATGGAGTGATGGTGAAAATCAGCACAAAACTTTGCCAGTAGGTGCTAAAATTTTTGACAAATTTGAGGAATTGGGAGAAGGGCGATCGCTCTTAATTTTAGGAGAACCAGGAGCGGGTAAAACTACTACTTTATTAGAGTTAGCTAAAGATTTAATTCAGAAAGCAGAATTAAATGTAACTTTACCCATACCAGTAATTTTTAATCTTTCTTCTTGGAGAAATATTAAACAATCAATTGCTGATTGGTTGGTGCAAGAACTCTATAGCAAATATCAAGTATCCAAAGAAATTGGCAAAAATTGGATACAACAACAACAATTACTTTTGTTATTAGATGGATTGGATGAAGTTAGCAGCGAAATTCGGCAAAATTGTGTCGATGCTTTAAATCAATTCTGTCAAGAATGGGGACAAACGGAAATAGTAGTTTGCAGTAGAATTAAGGATTATGAAACTCTTTCCAGTCGTTTAATATTTCAAGGTGCTGTTTATATTCAACCCCTCAGCGAGGTACAAATAGAAGAATATTTGCAAAGTGGTGGTGAGGAATTAAAAGGGTTAAAAATTGCCTTAAAAAATGACCAGATTTTGCAAGATTTAGCTGCATCTCCTCTAATGTTGAGTATTATGACTTTAGCTTATCGGGGAGTAGCAATTGCAGAATTGCCCCAAGGTCATACTTTAGCTCGTTGCGAGGATTTATTTAATACTTATATTGAGAAGATGTTTCAGCGACGGGTGGGTAAAGGTTTGTATTCTCAAGAGAAGACTAAACGATGGTTAATTTGGTTAGCAAAGCGAATGGTAGAACAGTCACAAACTGTTTTTTTAATTGAGAGAATGCAACCCAGTTATTTGACTAAAAAAGAAAAATGGAATTATGCCATTAGCATCGGTTTATTGAGTGGAATCATACTGGGAGGGTGCGCTTGGGTGAATTTAGACTTAATAATGTTTGACAGCACAGCACCCATTACAGGAGGATTAACTGTAGGATTAGGTAGTGGATTAGTTGCCACACTTTTATTCGGATTAATTGACCATGAAATTAATCTAGTTGAAACCTTCAAATGGTCTTGGAAAAAAGCTCAAGAAAATTACAAAACAGGGTTATTAGTAGCTTTGCTTGTAGGACCTGTAATTGGGATCGCTAATGCTTTAGTAACTGCTTCAGTAGCAAGTTGGTCTGTAGGAATTAACCATGGATTACTGAGTGCAATCCCTTTTGGTATAGGTAGCGGTTTAATTTTTGTGCTGTTGCGAGGATTGACTGGTTCTAATATTGAAACAACTACTACTCCCAATCAAGGAATTTGGGTATCTGGGAAAAATGCGGCAATTTTTGGATTGCTGGGAGCTACAGCATTAACCGCGATCGCGCTCGCTGTTGATTTTCCGGTTTTATTTGGAATTAGTTTGGGATTAATGTTTGGGTTATTTGGTGCGGGAGAAGCGTGCTTGCAACACCTAATGTTACGAATTTTTCTCTACTATAAAGGTTACATTCCTTGGAATTATGCTAAGTTTCTCGACTACGCTACTGAACTGATTTTTTTACAAAAAGTAGGTGGTGGATATATTTTTATTCACCGTCTTCTTTTAGAACATTTTGCCAATAAGACTTTCTTGAGTAAGAGAGTAGGGGAGCAGGGGAGCGGGGGAGTCGAGTAGAGTGGGAAATTGCGCTGTTCACAAACTATGGTTGAACTGTCAAAAATTACTCAGTCTTCCCCTAAGCGGATTTTTTGAGGAAGTTGAGGTTTGAAACCTCTTGGTTCAGGGTTGGGACTTCAAGGTTTCAGGTTTTGGCCTCTCAGTTGACTCTTACTCTAACCACTTATACTTTTTCAGCACACTCTCTTGTTGACAAAACCAAATTATTGGTTTATCTTTGTTTTTAGGTAACCAGACTGTAAATGTTATAGTAAAAAAGTACATTTTACTATTGGTCAATAGTTAAGGTAAAAATCATGGGTACTAAACAAGCGTCTATTTTATTAGGTATCTCTCGTCAACGTTTATTAGTTTTACTTGCTCAAGGAAGAGTCAAAGGAGCCAAAAAAAATGGTAGATTCTGGAAAATTCCAGTATCTAAAAGTGGAATGCCGAGAATAATTCCCGCTCGGCGCGGTCCCGAAGGTATCTGGCGCAAGCAACAAGCGAAGAAAGCACAAATGATTCATGTTAATCAACACAACATTCAAGGTAATAAAGGAAAGCCTCCAGAGCAATTTCAACCAGTAGTGTCTCTCAAAGACAGCAAGCGCAACGATTATGGTTATGAGTTATATATTTCAGGTCCTTGCTATATCGTGTATCGACCTTACAAACCAGCAAATTGTGGTGCTCATGTCTGGATTGAGACTTATGAGGCAGTGCAATTTCTAGATACTGAATTTAACCTAGATCCAAGTAATGCAAGGCAACGGAGCAAACAACTTGCCCTCTAGTCTGGTTTCATTCGTCACGCTTGTTGATCACCAAAAAATATTTATTCGCTCACAGCAGCTCAACTGACAATAACTTCAGCAGGCTTTGTGCTGTTTGTGGGAAATCGTCATTTGAGTTATCAGTTATCAGTTATCAGTTATCAGTACCTCGCGAAATAAGGAGGCTTGAAATACGGAATCTTCTTTTTTTATCCTCTTAAAATTAGGAGGCGTAACTACTACCTAAATTTTTCGGTCACAGTATTAAGATTTTGATCTTCCTATTTTTTCACAAATCATTTCGGATGGCTGTAGAATCCATTTGGTATCTTTTGAAAAAGTTGAGGTTGTTATTAGTTATCAGTTTGCTTGAAGTTTGAAACCTCTCGGTTAAGGTTTGAGACATCTCAGTTGAGGTTCGAAACGTCTCGGTTGAGGCGATCGCCACTCCCAAACCCCTACTCTCTACTCCCTACTCCCTACTCCCTACTCCCTAACAAAGCTAAAGACTTATCAACAGAAACTAAAGTATTCGCACAAATAACTCCAGAAGCAGCAACTGCTGGCACACCAATACCAGGCATTGTACTATCTCCCACTCGATACAAACCAGGAATAGGAGTTTGAACTCCAGGAAAACTACCTTTACCAGCAGCAATGGCAGGTCCGTAAGTTCCCTGATAACGACGCAAAAAGCGAGCATGAGTCAGAGGTGTACCAATTAACTCCAGAGTTATACGTTGGCGAATATCGGGAATTACCTTTTCCAATGCTAAAAACAAAGATTCTGCTTTTTCCCGTTTCCGTTGCTGATAAGATTCATCTTTTTGCCAACCAGAAAAAGATTCCAAAGTATAAGCATGAACGACATGATGACCTGGTGGTGCTAAAGTAGCATCCCAAACGGAAGGAATAGAAATCATACAAGTATTGCCAGGAACAGAAATATCAATATCTCCATCCAGAACAACTACATGATGTCCTGTCAAATTCTCTAAACCATCGGAACGAATGCCTAAATGTAAGTGCATAAAACTTTCCACGGCAGGAGTCGCTAAAGCAGGTTCGCGGAAAGCAGCAGGTAAATCTTCAGGTTGCAGCAATTTAGTATAGGTATCCCAAATCGTAGCATTGGAAATAACAATATTAGCCCTAATAACTTCATCTCCTCGTAAACGCACTCCTACAACTTTGCCTGATTCTATTAATATTTGTTCGACATGAGTATTCAAACGTAATTTACCGCCCCAACGTTCCAAACCTCTAACCAAAGCATTAATTATTGCCGCACTACCACCGATAGGATATTCAATAACCGAGTTAGAACGTTCTCCAAACATAAACGCCACTTCTGGAGCAACAGTACCATCAGCTTTCAACCCAGACAGCAGAAAACATTCCAAATCAATTAAACGGCGCACCCAAGAGTCCTTTACCCACTTATCCATGATTTGTCCAACGGAACCTCCTATATCCCCCAGGGAAGGCAACATCTTCAGTAAGGATAGTCCATATTTTCCCAATAAAATTGGTATTAACCAAAAATCAGCTCTTAAAGCTATAGGCGGAACTTCTTTAAGACCAGCATACAACCGTAAAAGATTATCTTGAAAAAGTTTTAATTCTTGAGCGCCTTGAGGAGTGAATTTAGCAACGGCTTCTAGATAAGATGACCCATCACCATAGACTGGCAGAGTACCTTCAGGAAAATGGTAATGTCCAAGAGGATCGTAGACAACTGTCTCAAGAGATTCGCCCAAAATATTGAGGACTGTTTGTAAAGGATTAAGACTATTAGGGTCAGCTAACCCACAATAAAAAGATGGACCAGAGTCAAAATGGAAGCCTTGACGGGAGAAACAGTGAGCTGCCCCTCCAGGAATACTATGACTTTCACAAATTACTACGTTTTTGCCATAGTAGGCGAGCATTGCTCCAGCAAGTAAGCCTCCTATGCCACTACCAATTACAATCGTATCTACCATATAAAATCTTTTTTGACAATAGTTATAATTAAAGCTTGTAGTAGGACTTGAGGAATAGGTATAGATATTTTATAGGCTAGAGCAAAACTATAGCCATAAGAAATGATTTGTGAGAAAAAAACTGTAGGGGTTTGGTCTCCAAATCCCTTTGTGCTTGGGGAAAGGAGACCAAACCCCTACAATAAAATATTACAACCTATTTAGGATTACTATACAAAGAAAAACTTTTCGATCACTTATTATTCGGGCATCATATTATATAGCATTTCTCAGCAATCGTGAGGTACACCTATCTTTATTTTTTCCTATTCCCTATTCCCTATTCCCTATTCGCTGTTCCCTGTTCCCTGTTCCCTGTTCCCTGTTCCCTAAAACCAAGGAATTTTGTACCTCACGCTTCTTGGGAATTGCTATATTACTTTGATATTTTGAACATTTTTGTCATCATAGTTATATCATTTATAATAGCTTGATTATAGTTTATAGTTAAACTAAATCAAAGACAGCAATTAGATCAGTATTTTTGGCTAAAACTGAGGTTGAAAAACTGACTATTATCAGTAAATTATATTATGTCCGGTAGCATTGTTTGTGTTCAAAATTCAGTTTCAATTGGAAGAAAAGCTTCTGCCTGCTGCCTTACTTCCAGAAGAGAATAAGTATTCAAGCGGACATGATATTACCCGAAACATTCAATAATTAGAAAAATATTTTACAGATTATTTAGGAATCAAAATTATGGAATCATTTTCAATGATAGATACAGTAGTTAAAGAATTAGAAAAAGATGCAGATTTAATCAGAATCAAGAAAGTAATTTATTTTGCTTGTGAAGGTATATGGGAAAATGATGAAACTAAATTAGAAGAAATTAACCTGAAGGAATTAATAGAAGAATTATATAATAAAACTGGGAATCTAGAGACCTTAGATCGTCGGTTGTCTCGAATAGTTTCTAAAGTTAATAAAAAAACAGAATATAGTTTATTAGCACAGAAAATTATTAGGAGTGTGGGGAAACTATATCCTGAAGAAGAAGAAGAAGAAGATATGACAGTTATGGAATCTAGTCCGAACTTGAATATTGTGGGTTCAGACGATCAAAGCATTTTCAAAGAGAAATTAGTAGCAGAAGAATCCTATTTAAGAGACCCTGGAAAATTATTTGATGCCCGGGAAAAAATCATGCAAGGCACTAATCCATTAAAAGCAAAAATTCTGATTTTTTCTACCGTAGAACATAAATTTAATTTTAGTGAAAGGGATTGGTTATTACTAAAAGCAAAAAACTTAGATGGTTTACTCAGACAAATATTTAATTTATGCTTATCTATAACAGACTTAGAATCTTCTTTATATAGAACTGCTAATAATTTTGAAGACCCAGACGAATATACTCAAGTAGCTAGTGTAATTATTAACGCTTTAACTGCTAGCTATTCAGAAGAAAATATAGTTCTCGAAAGGGAAGCAGAAGTTGACAAATCTGAAGCATCAACATCAGAGATAAAAAGAACTGATATAGACAGTAATAATTATTTTTACAAAGGTGGTATTAGTCTGGTAGGTCAAAAAGAGTCAGAAATTACAAATGAAGAAAACGAAGAACAATCTATAAATTCATTAGCAGGAATCATAAATCAAACGGAAGAAAAAAATCTTGCCGACTTAATTAACGATTCACAAACAGTATCTGCTATACCAACAGAACCAAAAATAGTAACTCAAGGTCAATATAAAAAAGCTTCTCTAGGAGAAAAAAATATCCTAGATTCAATCAAACAAAAATTAGAGATAGATAATGAAGTTTCGGCATTAGTAAATCAAAAAGTAGATGCTGTAATGGATGCTATGGAAGCACAATTTATTTCCCTAGAAGAAAGCTTAAATGACCTTTTACAAGGTGAACCAGAAGAAAAACGTTTATCATTAAAATATACAGCTTTAGGAGATTTAATTAGTAATATACAGGATAAGTCTACAAAATTTAGAGAAATTCTCAGGCAATTAGAAACAGAAGAAAGGAAAACACTAAATCTCAATAATTATAGCAATACTATCAATCAAGAATTAGAGCAAGACAAAGAAATTTATGATGAAAACCAACAAGATATTATTGAATTAGCAACTCAAGGAAATCCCAAGGCAGTTGCTATAATAATTAATCAATCTCTTCAGCAACAAGGTATTAAAGTTATAGCTGGTAGAAAAAATAATTATCTACATATTGTTCTGGAATCAGAACAAGTTCCCAATCAAGAAATTGTTACTCCAGTAGTGCAAGAAAAAATTGCTAGTTTAAAATCAGAACATCTCAAAAATGTCAAAATTCATGGCAGACAATTAGGCAGTAAATCAATTATTTGGACACAAACAATTTCGTTTTAAGGAATAGGAAGTGTGGGAGGTGTGGGAGGTGTGGGAGGTGTGGGAAGTGTGGGGAGTGTGGGGAGGGTGGGGAGTGTGGGAGGTGTGGGAAGTGGTAGTTACTTGGGTATGTTTTTTACCGAAAAATTGTGGTCTAAAGCCTCCCCTTTTAAGGGGATAAAAAAAGAACATATTCCCTATTTCAAGCCTCCTTATTGCAGAGGTACTGATAACTGATAACTGATAACTGATAACTGATAACTGATAACTCAAATGACCTTTGTTGTAAAAGTCGATCAAAAAATCTTAAATATAAAATGGATAAATATGGCTTTCCGCGCCAAGGTTATAAGGCTAAAAAACCTGTACCAGGTTGGAAAACTGGAGACATAATTAATGTTGTGAAGGGCAAAAACGCTGGATTGAAAGGAGTCAGGATTAAAACTGTCAGAAGCAAAGGCAATTTTGATGTCCGACACAGAGATAAAATTTTGTCTGTTTCTCGAAGCCATATCCAACCTATTCACTCTGGAGATGGATACAATTACTCGTTTTGAGTAGATTTTTTCTAAGAGTAAGTAGGTAGGCTTAATTATCGGTACAATAGCAATGAAAATTCACGGGCGGTGAGAAGCTATTAGGAACTTGCTTCTAGGTTCTTTTTCAAATTTTTTATTTTAACCTTTATTTATGCCTACCTACTTATAGCAATCCTAAATAGGTTGTAAGATTTTATCGTAGGGGTTTGGTCTCCTTTCCCCAAGATCTAAGGATTTGGACACCAAACCCCTACACTTTTTTCTCACATCTAATTCCTGATTGCTATAGAAAAGAAGAAAAACAACTTTCAATAATGGATAATGGATAATGGATAATTACCTCTCCCTAAAAGGTCGAGGATTGACCAAGAAGGAAAAAATTTATTTTTTTCCCTTTAAAAGAGGAGGCTTTAAACCTGAATTATTTAATTATTTAATTATTTAATTATTTAATTGTTTAATTGTTTAATTGTTTCGGTAACTCTTTAACTTGAGAAAGATTATAATTGAGAAATTCATAATTTTTAATCTGATAATTATTAAGGAAAATCATAATGAGTAGTGGTGAAATTCTTAGGAAATATGCAGCAGGAGAAACTAATTTTCGAGGTATCAATCTCAAAGGTATCCAATTAAATAGAGCAGACTTAATTGGTGCAAATTTTGCCGAGGCCGATCTTCAGGGAGCAGACTTAGTGCTGGCTTTTTTGAATCGAGTTAATTTCCAACGGGCTAATTTAATTACTGCTAAACTTGCTGGTTCATATCTGACTCAAGCTAATTTACAGGCTGTTAAGATGTCTGATGTCGATCTTCATGGGGCAAACTTACAGAATGCGGACTTGCGAATGGCCAATCTAGAGTTAGCAACTTTAGTAGATGCTAATTTAGGTGGGGCAGATATGCGAGGCATTAGTCTCCAGGGTGCTGACTTGCGTGGTGCTTATATGCGTGGAGCAAATCTCCGCCATGAAAAACGAGCTTATAAAATAGCTAATCTTCGGGGAGTAAATCTGCGAGATGCGGATCTACGTAATATTGATTTGACTGGAGCTGATTTAACTAAGGCTGATTTGAGAGGGGCAAATTTGACTGAAGTTTTGCTGAGAGAGGCTAAATTAACTAAAGCGAATTTAGCTGATGCAATTTTGGATGGTGCATTTTTAACGGAGGCTAATTTGTCAGGGGTTAATTTATCTGGGGCTAGTTTAACTAATACTAAGTTTGAAAGAGCTGGATTAATGGATGCACGTCTGAATGATGCTGACTTAACTGGGGCGGTTATGCCAGATGTAAAGTTGGGTAAGGCTCAGTTATTAGGGGCTAACCTAACTCGAGTGAATTTAATTAGGGCTGATCTGAGTCGAGCTAATTTAAGTCAGGCCAATCTCACTCAGGCTGATTTAACTGATGCCTATCTAGCAAAAGCAAATTTTCGTAATTCTAACCTGAGTGACTCTATTTTAACTAGGGTTGAATTAAGTACGGTTAATTTAAGTGGCGCTCAGTTGCGTGGTGCTTCTATGCCTAATGGGGATGTTCACGACTAAGTCAGGAGTCAGGAGTCAGAATGAGTAGCTTCAATTTTGAGAATTATTAGCAAAATTTGTAGTAGACTTTTTCATCTTAAATGATGCAATAGATGTAGGTTGGGTTGAGGTGCTCACACAGATTATGGCACGGATACACAGATTAATTAAGTAAGCGGTTGTTGGCTCTCAGGACGAAACCTAACAACAATCTTCCCCGACTCGGAGGGGTTAGGGGTTGGTGCCCCATCTCCCTAATGCACAGTTTTAGCTGTGTCGATCTATATATGGTTCAATACGGTTCAGTTAAGAATTTTTTCGGCAGTTCTGTAATCTAAAGAGCTACTCAAATGGTTGGATAGTTTATGAATTTTACTCTGATCTGTTTGCACAGCATTCCGAAGGAAACCATTTTGTATTATGGTTGGGTTGAGGTGCTCAACCCAACCTACGTTTATTGCAGCATTTTAGCTGTGTCGATCTGTTAAAAACAAAAGATAACGATGAATTTGCAAAAATCAAGAAAGAGTTATGGAAGAAACAACAACGCCAGGAAACTCGGAGAATAAGGTAGAGGAACAGTTAGCTGAGGAGCTATTAGCACAAGTTGAGAAACTCCTGAAGCGAGCATCTGATTTGTTGCCCTCTTCTTCAGAGGTATTGAAAGATGCTTTGAATATTGCGGGAAGCATTGAGGATGAGTATTTCCGCTCCGAAGCATTAGCAGCGCTCGCCCCGAAATTACCAGAGACACAACGCGTAGAAGTCTTGAAAGAGGCTTTGAATGCTGCCCAAGAAATTAAGCATGACTATTACTGCTCCGAAGCATTAGCAGCGCTCGCCCCGAAATTACCAGAGACAGCAACAGAATTGTTAAAAGAGGCTTTGAATGTTGCCCAAGAAATTAAGCATGAGTATTATCGCTCCAAAGCATTAGCAGCGCTCGCCCCGAAATTACCAGAGACAGCAACAGAATTGTTGCAAGAGTCTTTGCAGGCTGCCCAACAAATTCAGGATGAGTATCCCCGCTCCCAAGTATTAGCAGCGCTCGCCCCGAAATTACCAGAGACAGCAACAGAATTGTTGCAAGAGTCTTTGCAGGCTGCCCAACAAATTCAGGATGAGTATCCCCGCTCCCAAGTATTAGCAGCGCTCGCTCTGAAATTACCAGAGACAGAACCAGAATTGTTGCAACAGTCTTTGCAGGCTGCCCAACAAATTCAGGATGAGTATCCCCGCTCCCAAGTATTAGCAGCGCTCGCTCTGAAATTACCAGAGACAGAACGCCTAGAAGCGTTGAAAGAGGCTTTGAATGCTGCCCAACAAATTCAGGATGAGTATTACCGCTGCCAAGCATTAGCAGCGCTCGCTCTGAAATTACCAGAGACAGAACCAGAATTGTTGCAACAGTCTTTGCAGACTGCCCAACAAATTGAGAATAAGCATTCCCGCTCTGAAGCTTTAGCAGCGCTCGCCCCGAAATTACCAGAGACAGAACGCCTAGAAGCGTTGAAAGAGGCTTTGAATGCTTCCCAACAAATTGAGAATAAGCATTCCCGCTCTGAAGCTTTAGCAGCGCTCGCCCCGAAATTACCAGAAACAGCAACGGAATTGTTGAAAGAGGCTTTGAATACTTCCCAAGAAATTCAGGATGAGTATTACCGCTGCCAAGCATTAGCAGCGATTACTCTGAAATTACCAGAGACAGAACCAGAATTGTTGCAACAGTCTTTGCAGACTGCCCAACAAATTGAGAATAAGCATTCCCGCTCTGAAGCCTTAGCAGCGCTCGCTCTGAAATTACCAGAGACAGAACGCTTAAAAGTTTTGAAAGAGGCTTGGAATGTTGCCCAAAGCATTCAGAGAGAGAAGTATCGCTGCCGAGCGTTAGAAGCGCTCGCCCCGCAATTACCAGAGACAGAACCAGAATTGTTGCAACAGGCTTTGAATACTGCACAAAAAATTCAGAATGAGTGGTATCGCTCCCGAACATTAGAAGCGCTCGCTCCGCAATTACCAGAGACAGAACCAGAATTGTTGCAACAGGCTTTGAATACTGCCCAAAGCATTCAGGATGAGTATTACCGCTCCCAAGCATTAGCAGCGATCGCCCCAAAACTACCAGAGACAAATGAACGTTCACAGAAGTTAAAAGAAGCTATTGAAATTACCGAAAAAATAAGTTCTGATGATGAGAAAGTCAAAGCTTTATCTGATATTGCCAAAGAATTTCTTGGATTTGAATATGGGCTTCTACAAAAGATATTAGAAATTGGGTTGACTATTCCAAATAAAGCATTACAAATTAAAGTCTTTAATGATGTAACTGCTAACAATTTTTACCACATTTTTATAGCTGAAGAGTTATCTAAAATTGAGCCAATACTCGAATCAGATCATATTTTATTAATTTTACCTCTAGTATTAAAGTTACCTGAAAATAGTGGATTTAAAATATTAACTCCTTTCCTTAAGCGCTTTTCTGAAGAAATAGTTCAAAACTTACCGAAAAACAAATTGCCTTTTGCTCTGGAAATAGTAGAACAAAAAAAGTTTCAAACTGAAGATGAAGTTAAAACAAGATTTTTAAGTGCATTAGCTCCACGATTATCTATGCGTCTTTTTCAAGGCTCATTAAAAATGATCGAAGAATCAATTAAAGACGATGGATATCGTACTGATACATTCTGTAATTTCGCTCCTTATTTACCAGAAGCAGAATTTTTTGAAGCATTAGAGTTTATCAAGCAAACTATTCAAGATACTTCAAAGAAAATAGAGGCATTTGAACAGATTATTCCTCATTTATCTATCCCTTATTTGGTTGAAGTGTTGAAAATTCTAAATAAAGAGGAAACTCTATTCAATGATTTAGATAAAATAATAATCTTGTCGTTTGTTTCTGATTCCATGTTTAAAAAATCAGCTTGGGAGGAAATTCCTTCGGAGTCTCAGGATGATTTTCAATCTTTAATTAATGATATTATCAATTTAACTACAGAAATTTTAAATAATAAATATGACAAGGAATATCACGAAAATATTTTGGCTATTTTTAAAAAATTAGCCCCTTTACTGAGCGAACAAAAAACTTCAGAAACTTTGGGTAAGCTGAAAAATATTAACTTTGAAGAAAAAGATGAAAAACAAAAATTATTCTTTGAAATTTTATGCGTTCTTGCACCTCTATTTCCAGATTGTAGCAATCTAGTAGAAGAATGTATTAATTGTATTTATTCAGAAACACATCAAAAAATAGTTAAGTTTTACATTCCTGGATGGCTAGAGCAAAATGAAGATAATGTTCGGGAAATATTAGATTCTGAAGATACTTCCATAGATTTAGCATTGCATTTGGCTATTAATTCTGCCAATTATTCTCGAAAAAAATATGAAATTTACGCTTTAAGGAAATTAGTAGACTTTAGTGATTCACCAGAAAAAGTTTTAAATAAACTGGATTTTTTCATCCCTTATTTGTCATATAAACAACGTTTTTTGGCAATAGATATAGCTCGAAATCCTAGCAAAAATTACAAGAATGATAATGAGAAAATTAACAGATTAAGAGTGGAAGTATTAGTTAACATTGCTTCTAAATTTCCTGAATTTCGTCAAGAGGCGATCGAGGAAATCAATGAGCTTAAAATTTTCGGCGATAGAATTGCTCTACTCAGTAAATTAGCGATTGAAATCCCGGAATTGTTATTAACTATTCTTAAAAAAATTAGAGATGCACAAGAATCCAATAAAATAAGAAAGCAACAAGATAGCCAAGAATTTTTATTAAAAACTCCCCAAGATGAAGATGAAATTACCGAAAGAGATAGAAAAGAAATTCTAGAGTCTTTAGCAGTTCATTTACCGAACCGGATTAATAGAGAAGTTAAGCGAAATAATAATATTACAACTGAACTTTGGGAGCGTGCTATTAAACTTTTAGCTCGTAGCTATCGTGATGCTTTACAAGCAGGAAGTCTTCGCAATGAATCAGCGCAAAATGAAGACTACCTTAACCTCAAAGATGAAATTAATTCTCTTTCTGATTTGCTGTTAATGCGGGATTTAGACCCACCGATGACGGTAGGTATTCTTGGGGGTTGGGGTCGTGGTAAGTCTTATATTATGCACTTGATGCAATCTCATATTACAGAGGTTCGGAGTAGAGCTGTTACTGAAGAAGAAGCTTGGAATTCTGACCCTAATCACGAAAAATTGTCTCCTTATGTTGGTCATATTTATCAAATAAAATTCGATGCTTGGACTTATGCTAAATCTAATCTTTGGGCGAGTCTAATGCAGACTATTTTCTTGGAATTGGATCGGCAAATTTCTCTTGAAGCTAAAATAACTGAAGTTCTTAAACAGCTCGATCAAAATAAACGAATTGATATTGAAGGTAAAATCTGGGAGGTTCTCTACAAAACCAGTGATGAGGATCGAAAATGGTTTTTGGAACGAGTATTAATAGATAGAAGGTTACTAGAAGATTTATCAAAAATTCAGGGGGAAACGACTGGAAAATTATGGGAAACATTGAATGATACTCAGAAGGAAGCTATTGAACAATTCAAGAAAACTCAAATTGAACTTGAAATTGCTCGTTCAGAACTTGATGCTAAAAAGGCAAAGATTCGTAAGGAAGTAAATGATAAATTTGCGCCTCTCCTGAAGTGGCAAAATAATCAAAGTTCCCAAAGAATATATGCTTTCCTGGGTACATCATTTATCTTGCTCGAAAAACGAATTGGGTCTAAATTATTCAAAAATATTTATCAGGATATTCAGCAAAAACTTTATGGTGATTCTGAGAAAGATAATGGTGAAAAAACAGGTTTATGGAACAAGCTCAATGAAACTGTAGAAAAACTTGAAAGTGCTAGGCAAGAATTAGCAGAGTTAGAAAAAGAAGAACCTAATTTATATCAAAAATCTAGTCAAAAAACTGATGAAGATTCTGACTCAAATCAAAAGAAAGATAAAGATGAGATTGAGAATAAAATTGATGAATTTTTACTGGAAATTGAAGCAACAAAATTTGAGATTAATACTGTTGCTGCTAATGTTATTGATACGAAAAGCTGGAACATAAACTTTTCAACTGGATGGCAGTGGTTTAAGAAAAATTGGCTACTGCTGTCGCTATTCCTAATTTTCTTTGTTTTACAAATAATATTATTGGCATTTTTTGGAATTAATATTATTAATATTGGTCAAGCAAATTTTCTGAAAATGTTAACAGCTATTGCCGCTCTGATTACACCAATTTTACCTACTTTTGTAACTTTAAGGTCATTATTCCGCAGTGGTAGCAAATGGTGGGAAGAAACCCAACTTGCTCTACACGAGTATGAAAAATCAGTGAAAAATAGCCATAAAAATCTGGAAAATACAATTGAATCAAAACTTAAAAAACGATTGCAGCAAGACTCAGAATTACAACAACTAGAGAAAAATGTTAGTCAATTAGAAACTCAAGTTAAACAACAGAAACAAGCACTACCAGCTAATCAATATGCTTCCTTGAACGACTTTGTGAGCGATCGCCTCTCATCAAAAACCTATGCCAACAATCTTGGTTTAATGCAGCAAGTCAAAGAAGACTTATCTGACTTGAGCAACAAACTTTTACCACCCAAAAACCAAAGTCTAAACCCTAAAATTAGCTCATTGACATACTCCCGACGCTCCCCTACGGGAGAGCGCGGGATTCTTCAGTCAGATAAACCCTGACCGCAGTTTTAACAGAAGTGATGTCCTCCTCCTGTGTTGATAACAATCCAATTTTTTGTATTAGGAGTGCCGAGTTATAGTCTCTGTCTAGTTCCTGTCCACATTTAGGGCATGAATGCCAACGCTCAGATAAGCTTTTAGACACTTGACTCAAACATTCCCAACAATGTTGAGACGTACCTTTTGGGTCTACTTTGACAACTCGCTTACCCAGTTTCCAGGCAACATACTCTAAGACTTGAACAAACTGGCCAAAAGCTGCATCTTGCAAAGACTTATTTAATCCCGACTTGGCTGATTGACCGTTGGCTAAAAATTGACCATTATCACCTAACTTTGCTTTGCAACGTCGAACTAAATTAGTTATCTGTAAGTCTTCCAAGAAAATAACACTTACATCACTAAACAGATGATAAGCTAATTTGAATTGCCAGTCTAGCCTTTGTCTAGCAATTAATTGATGTAGTTTAGATATTTTTTGCTTGAGTATTTTCCAAGCCCTAGAATGTTTTAATTTCTTGGCTAATCTTACCTGAAGTTTAGACAAACGATGCTCAGAGAGCCTGAAAAATTTAGGTACTTCTATAAACTCCCCATCAGATGTAACAGCGTAGTGCAACAATCCCAAGTCAATACCTTTTGAATTTTGTTCGGTGGGTTGAATTTCTGCAACTTCTACAGGTACACTTTTATCTTCTATCGTGAAGCTGATATACCAACCATCGGCTTCACGAATTACTGTACCTGTCTTAACCTTGAATCCTACTGGTATTGAGCGATTATACACAAAAGGGACTAAACCAATTTTGGGTAAACTTACACAATATCGACCATTAGCATTTTTGACAATACTAGAGTTTGATAACTGAGGATAACTAAAAGAATTATAGTAATATTTACCTTTGAATTTAGGTTTACCAGTGGTTTTACCCTTCTTATCAGGTTTGGTGAAGTTATCCATCGTAGTTTGTACACGTTGAATAACATCCTGCAAAACCTGGGAGTGGATAGACTTATACTCAGGGAATAGTTTTTTTGTTTGTGCTAGGTCTGCTAGTTGAACAGTCTCCCAAGCTACATACCCATTTATGATGTTAGGATGCTTTTCACCTTTTTTCGTTACTGGATTGCCGTTACTATCTTTCTTTCTGCCATCTCGTGTTTGTGTTCTAAACTCTGGGATGTTTTGATAAATTCGTTCTATTGGCACTACTGAAACATTAAGTGGACAAGCGTTTACTGGTGTACGGGTTGCTTCAAACCAATTTAACCTTTCAGCTAAACGATAATTATATTGCTTCCTGGCCATTTCTAACCAATTAGATATAATCACCGCTTGCCTTTTATGTGGTTTCAACTTGTACTTATATTTCAATAGCATACAGAATCGACCTAATTTCTATACATCTGTTATTGTAATTACTGTATATATAATTGTCAACAGCTATAATAGAATAATTATGAAAAAAGATTTTGTATCTAGTGGTAGAGCTGTATCTGATATGAAAGCTCCTAAACGTCTTAGTGACTAAATATAGGAAAAAAGTAATCAATCAGGAGATGCTCAAACGATTAGGAGAAATAATAGATAATCTATGCACTAAATGGGACTGCAAACTAATAGAATTCAATGGAGAAGCCGATCATGTACATTTGCTATTCCAATACTACCCACAGCTAGAGTTACCTAAATTTGCTACTAATCTAAAATCTGTCAGTAGTAGAAGACTTAGAAGTGAGTTTCCGCTACAAATCAATAAAGCTTACTTCAAAGCCGTATTTTGGAGTGAATCTTATTTTATTGCCAGTTGTGGTGGTGTTAGTGTCTCAGTTCTAAAAAAGTATATAGAAAATCAGGATGAACCACACAAATAACGCCCGGCTTTCATCCCGACGCTCCCCTACGGGAGAGCGCGGGACTTCCCGCCGGGGTAGTTAAAAGAAGTTTTTCCCAGGGGGCCAGCTCGTGTTATTGTCTATATTGACGACCTAGACCGCTGTCCTCCAGATCGAGTAGTTGAAGTTCTCGAAGCCATACAACTTCTGGTGAAAACTCCCCTATTTATCGCTGTCCTTGCTATTGACGAACGTTATATTAGTCGAGCCTTAGAAAAATATTATCAAGGTGTTCTTTCCCATCGTGGTAGTCCGTCCGGTACAGATTATCTAGAAAAAATCATCCAAGTTCCTTACCGAGTGCGTCCGATCATAGCATCTAATCTAGAAGAATATTTACGTTCTCAAATCATTATTCAAGACAACGGTATGGGGAGAGCAAAATTCAGCGAATTTAGTCGCCAGGAATTCAATCTGGTATTAGAATGCTGTAAACAAGTTGACCTCTCTCCGCGTACTCTCAAACGCCTGATCAATGTCTATAAATTATTCAAAGTAGTCTGTCGTACCCGTGGTAACAAACCCAGTCATCTTGTGCAGAAAGCAATTATCGCCTTATTCGCTCTTTCTGGTAGATATACTCACCTGATGCGTAGTATTTTCAATGATATGGAAACCTGCTTTGAAGAAAACCGGACTTCTAAAAAAGCCAGAGAAAATTTGCAAACTTTACATCTTGAGACTTATGTGCGTGACTTTTTTAAACATTGCAAACTAAGCGATCGCGATAAATATCTTGAGCATGAGTTTCAGAAACTCAAACATGACGCTTTATATACGACTATTCTGCCTAGTAAACTTACTTTACAAGAGGTAACTTACGAAATATTCAACCTGATCCGTTCATTCTCCTTTGTCGGAGAAGTTGGGTATTCTGAAGACTCATAAGCTTTGATTTTGACTTTTATAGCGCTACGCGAAGCGTGAATAGGGAATATTCAATAATTAGGGTTTGCAGAAAAAGTCTTATGAGTAAGGAGAGGAGACAGGAGACAGGAGACAGGAGACAGGAGGAGTGGGGAATGAGCGAGGAGGCAGGAGGAAGAATTATCCCTTGATTTTTCAGCCAATAGTCAACTTAAAATCCTAACTGGAGGAGCATAAAGCAGCTCACGCACCAGGTATTTCTGACGATAAAAAAGACTAATATCATGTTCGGATAATCAGTTATAAATAAAATTTCAGCTCTGACAGTAGAGAAAGGATAGGAGACAGGAGACAGGAGACAGGAGACAGGAGGAGTGGGGAATGAGCGAGGAGGCAGGAGGAAGAATTATCCTTTGATTTTTCAGCCAATAGTCAACTTAAAATCCTAACTTGAGGAGCATCAAGCAGCTCACGCACCAAGTATTTATGACGATAAAAAAGACTAATATCATGTCCGGATAATTAGTGATAAAAAAGCTTGCTCCTCCTTCATATCCCAAAATTTTCTCCTCTTCCCTCCTGTCTCCTGTCTCCTGTCTCCTGACTCCTCCCTAATGAAACTCTTGACAAATCAAATTTTTTGTTATATGTATCGTATGTCCAACATATCAAATTTTCTTGGAATGACAGCATGAAGGAAAGCCTAAAAGTCCTGGTGAACGGTCTCAAGAAAAAGACCCTCACCATCGGAGTAGCACTAATACTAAGTGCTTGTGGTTCTAGTCAGCTAAAACAACCACAACCGATAAAAATTGATGGCTCTAGCACGGTATACCCCATTACCCAAAAAATTGTAGAAAAATTTAATGCCACCGACAAACCTGATGTAGAAGTCAGTGCCAGTTTTTCCGGTACAGGAGGAGGATTTAAAAAGTTCTGTGCTGGAGAAACAGATATTAATAATGCTTCGCGTCCCATACTTCTAGATGAGATGGAAACTTGCAAGCGAAACCAAATATCCTATATTGAACTACCTATTGGTTTCGACGCTCTAAGCATCGTCGTTAACCAGGCAAATACCTGGGCTAAAGATATTACTGTTGCTGAATTAGCCAAAATGTGGGGACCTGAAGCGCAACGAAAAATCACTAAATGGAACCAAGTGCGCTCTTCATGGCCAGATCAACCATTACAACTATTTGGTCCTGGTGCTGACTCTGGAACTTATGATTATTTTTCCGAAGCTATCGTCGGAAAGGGGAAAGCTACTCGTAGCGACTACATAGCTAGTGAAGATGATGAAGTGCTAGCACAAGGAGTTAGCAATAACCCCAACGCTTTAGGTTATTTTGGTTTCGCCTACTATGTAGAAAATAGAGACAAACTAAAATCTCTAGGTGTTGATAGCGGTAATGGGCCGGTATTACCCACTAAAAGTTCTGTAGAACAGGCACAATATCAACCTCTAGCAAGACCGCTGTTTATTTATGTAAATGCCGTATCAGCACAAAATAACCCATTAATGAATGAATTCGTTGACTTTTACATGAAAAATGCTCAAAAAGCTGTGACTATCGTAGGTTACATTCCGTTTCAGGAAGATGACTATATGAAACTTTATCGCAACTATCACAAAACAAAAGTAGGAACTGTGTTTGGTGGGGAAGCACAGCTCAACTTAACCATTTATGAAGTTCTCACGAAACGAACAGAATATTAATTAGACAAATTATGGCGTTGGTGAAGCGCGTGTCTGATATTAATCTTAATTATTTAGGAGTCAGGAGTGGTAGGGGTGATTCGCGTTTGCTCGCATGAGTACGAAATCGCCCGTACAGGAGTTAGGAGGAAAGAAAGAAGAAGAAAGAATAGTAGAGGGAGAAAGTTTTTTGTTGGCGCTTGCTATCCGGACAAGAAATCATACCTCAAATCACCAATGCCATTATTTATCACTGTTCATCCAGACATAATATTAAATGGCAATGGAAAATTTCGATCATCCTCCTAAAATTTTATTTCTATATGGTTCTTTGCGCGAACGTTCCTACAGTCGTTTGTTGGCCGAAGAAGCTGCGCGAATTATTACAGAAATGGGGGTAAGTTTGGTCTTCACCAGAGATGCATGGTAATATGACAGGTATTCTCAAAAATCAAATTGACTGGATTCCCTTAAGTGTTGGTGCAGTTCGCCCAACTCAAGGAAAAACCCTAGCACTGATGCAAGTTAGTGGAGGTTCCCAGTCATTTAATACGCTTAACAATATGCGAGTTTTGGGCCGCTGGATGCGGATCTGTGGATGAGAAACCGCCGACGGCCTCAGTAGAAGCAGGAAGTAAACATTAAAATGTCACTTGTTATGACGTTTTATATCGGTTTTATGAAGCAGGAATTGTACAAGTTTACACTATTATTGCGAGACAAGATTGATTATTTAACAGACCGCTATAGCGAACGTAAAGGAAAGGAAAACTAACAATGGAACAACAAACAACTCAACCGATAGCAGAAAATTTGTGGTGGGTGATTCCTGGTAAACTAGCAGGAGTTCGGAAACCAACAGCAGAAGAGTTGCCAGAATTACATAAATTAGGTATTGGGGCAATAGTCTCTGTGATTGATGACTCTTCTAATTTAGAACTTTATGAACAAGCTAATTTACCTCACCTGTGGTTACCAATTAAAGGTGGAACTGCACCAAGTCGAGAACAAGTTCAACAATTACAGGATTTTGTTAATAGTCAAAATCATGCAGTTGCAATTCATTGCACTAATGGCAGAAGACGAACAGCTACTGTTCTTGCCGGGTATTTGATTAATGCTGGTTCATCTGATGATGAGGCAATGGAGATAATTTTAACAGCAAATCCAGAAATTGATTTACGGGAATCTCAAAGTAGCTTTTTACAAGATTTAGCCAAAAATCAAACAAGCACTCAGGAGTCAGCACTCAGCACTTAGCAATCACAGGATTTACGCATGAGATAAGATCCGGTTGAATACTGTTATGTAGTTGGGGAGATGCGGAGATGGGGGGATGGGGAGATGGGGAGATTGAACTGTAGATAGAATTATGAACATATAATAGACATCTAGGAAAAAACCAGGTTTCTGAGTTTGTCTGCGTAATATCATGTCCGGATAATTAGTGATAAAAACACTTCTTTCTCCTGGTACATTCTTTTCTCCTGTCTCCTGTCTCCTGTCTCCTGTCTCCTCCCTAATTATTTATAACTATTCAACCGGACATGATATAAGTCCTAATTTAATGGTTATCTAACAGAAAAATGAAACGAGTAATGTTTGTGTGCAATAAAAATTCTGCCCGTTCTCAAATGGCAGAAGCATTTGCTAATTGTTTAGACCAAAATGGAAAATTTACTTTTGTTAGTGCAGGAATAGAAGAGAGTTCAATTCATCCACTTACTATTCAGGTTATGTCTGAAGTTGGAATTGATATTTCTCAGCAAACTTCTAAAAGAATAAATAGTTTCAACTCTCAAGATTTCGATGTTGTTGCTTCTATGTGTGGTTGTGGATCTATGTTACCTCCAGAATGGCTAATGGTTGAAGAATTTCAGGAGTGGCAAGTTGCCGATCCTGAAGGCAATTCTATAGAGATATTTCGACAAGCTCGAGAGGAAGTCAAACAACAGGTAGAATATTTATTAATGTTTCTGCGTCTTAAATGAGTAAAAATATTTGAACAAAAATGCAATAACTGATAGTTGACAGATCAATACTTACCTGATAACTGGTAACTAAAATAACCACCTTTAAAGGAGAAAAAAACATGGCAATGCGCATTGGAATAAATGGATTTGGTCGTATGGGAAGGTTGGCACTCCGTGCAGCTTGGGAATGGCCGGAACTAGAGTTTGTTCACATTAATGAAATTAAAGGAGGCACCGCAGCAGCAGCACATTTACTTAAGTTTGATTCTGTACATGGCAGATGGTTGCCGGAAGTAGAGGCAGTAGGTGAGCAAGTAATAATTGATGGTAAACCTCTCAGTTTCAGTGAATATTCCCAACCAGGTGATGTTCCTTGGGAAAAATTTAGTGTTGATATTGTGTTGGAATGTTCTGGCAAGTTTAGGACTAAAAGCACTCTCGAACCTTACTTTCAGCATGGTGTAAGAAAGGTGATTGTTGCGGCACCAGTCAAGGAAGAAGCTTTAAATGTAGTCATGGGTGTTAACGATAATCTTTATGAACCTGAAAAACATCATTTACTTACAGCAGCTTCTTGTACCACGAACTGTTTAGCTCCAGTGGTGAAAGTTATTCACGAAGGATTAGGCATTAAACATGGAGTTATTACTACTATCCATGACAATACTAATACTCAGATTATTGTTGATGCACCTCATAAAGATTTGCGTCGTGCCAGAGCTACGAGTCTTTCACTAATTCCTACTACAACTGGTTCGGCAACAGCGATCGGATTAATTTATCCAGAGCTTAATGGTAAGTTGAATGGTTTAGCAGTGCGAGTTCCTTTGTTGAATGCTTCTTTGACAGACTGTGTATTTGAAGTGGTTCGCCCTACTACAGTAGAAGAAATTAACAATTTATTGAAAACTGCATCGGAACAACCGCCGCTCAAAGGAATTTTGGGTTATGAAGAACGTCCTTTGGTTTCTGTTGACTATAAAGATGACCCCCGATCTTCTATTATTGATGCTCTCTCAACAATGATAGTAGATGAAACTCAAGTGAAAATTTTGGCTTGGTATGACAATGAATGGGGTTATGCTAATCGTATGGCAGAGTTAGCTCGAAAAGTTGTTGTGAGTTTGAAATAGACAAGACTTACCCAAAGCAACGTATTTATGTTATTGTGACCGGAGAAAAGCCATCTCGCAAAACCCATGAGATTGCTTCTTTATTTCAAGCTCCCCTATTACAGGAGGTACTGATAACTGATAACTGATAACTGATAACTGAAATTGCCGGAGAAAAGTCATCTCGCAAAACCCATGAGATTGCTTCTTTATTTCAAGCTCCCCTATTACAGGAGGTACTGATAACTGATAACTGATAACTGAAATTGCCTGAGGGAAGCCATCTCGCAAAACCCATGAGATTGCTTCCCCCTCCTATTACAGGAGGTACTGATAACTGATAACTGAAATGACCGTCGCAATGACAAATGCAGTGATTAATTACCTGGATTATGTATTACAAATGTACCTAATAAATGATGGCTAAATGCTTACAATAAATCAAATAAAAAGGAGAAAAATATGACTGAAGTTTCTATGACAATGAAAGATATTTCTAAGCACAGAGCAATTCCAATTATAGAGAATTTCCTCGCTACTGATCGTTTTTTTGAAAGTTTAGAAAGAGATGAAGCGCAATATATTTCGATACTTTTCTGAGAAATTGTTCTCTAGAAGAGTTACAAGAAATGACTGAGGAAATACTTAGTTATAAAATTAGACGTATATTAGGAGGATGAGTATTATATGGATTAATAAGTGATTTAACTCCTGAAGAAATAGAAGAGTTTGATGCAGCAGTTCGAGATATGAGGAAAAGCTGTTCAATAATTAATAATTAATAATTAATTATTACCTCTCCTTGAAAAGAAGAAGATTGACTAATTATGAAAATTTTTATTTATTATCCCCTATCCAAGGGGAGGTTTTAAACCAAAAATTTTCGGTAATAGGATATTTATTAGATACAAATATTCTCTCTGCTCTTATTAAACAAGATTCTAAACTATTGTTTCGGCTTGATAATGTTAATTATAGAGATCGTAAG
>NZ_JAAHHT010000134.1 GCF_010672085.1 Okeania sp. SIO3I5 | reverse complement strand
ATTAATCAAAATTCCACTTCTGACTTTTCCCAGAATTTCCCCAGAGAAAATAAACAACCTCAAGCAGATAAAAATTTCCAGGAAATAGGAACTAACCAAGATTCAACTTTAGACTTCTCCCAAAATTATCCAACGGGAAATAGGCAACCCGAAGCAGATAAAAATTTTCCAGAAATCGGAATTAATCAAAATTCCACTTCTGACTTTTCCCAGAATTTCCCCAGAGAAAATAAACAACCTCAAGCAGATAAAAATTTTCAGGAAATAGAAAGTAACCCAGATTTAGCTTTAGACTTTTCCCAAAATTCTCCAACAGGAAAGAGGCAACCTCAACCAGATAAAAATTTTCAGGAAACAGAAAGTAACCGAGATTTAGCTTTAGACTTTTCCCAAAATTCTCCAACAGGAAAGAGGCAACCTCAACCAGATAAAAATTTTCACCAAACAGGAAGTAACCGAGATTTAGCTTTAGACTTTTCCCAAAATTCTCCAACAGGAAATAAGCAACCCGAAGCAGATAAAAATTTTCAGGAAACAGGAAGTAACCAAGATTCAAACTTCAACTTCTTCCAAAATTCTCCAATAAGAAATAAGCAACCCGAAGCAGATAAAATTTTCCAGGAAAGAGGAACTAACCAAGATTCAAGCTTCAACTTCTCCCAAAATTCTCCAACAGGAAATAAGCAATCCGAAGCAGATGAAAATTTTCAGCAAATAGGAAGTAAGCAAGATTCAACTTTCAACTTCTCCCAAAATTCTCCAACAGGAAATAGACAACTCCAAGCAGATCAAAATTCCAGGGAAAAACCGAGCAATCAAAATTTAACTTTGACTTTTGCAAAAGGTCTAATTAAATATGTATATCAAGAAAATCAAGGACCATCAATTGCTCGGAATTCTGGTATAGAAATAGCTCAGGGAGAATATATTGCTTTTCTTGATGCCGATGACTTTTTTCTACCCGAAAAATTAGCCGAACAAGTAGGATGTTTTGCAGAAGATTCAACTTTAACAATGGTGCAAACTGGGTGGAGATTTGTTGATGAGAAAGGTAATAGTATTAAAGATATAAAACCCTGGGAAAATAGTAAAGAATTAGACTTAGAAAATTGGTTAATTTGGCAAGCAACTTTGCCTAGCGCAATGATGTTTAAAAGTGAATGGTTAAAACTTAATGGTGGCTTTGACAAACGATATTTTGGAATTGAGGATTTAGAAATAGTTTTACGGTTAGCTTTAACTGGAGGAAAAGCTACTTGGTTACAGAAAGTTTGTGTATGTTATCGACAGCGGAATAGTAGTGTATCTGGTTTGGAGAACCGACAAAAGATTACTCATGAATTAGAAAAATTATTAGATGATTTTTTCCATAAACCTAATTTACCTACTGCAATACGTCAAATAGAAAACCAGATAAAATATCGGTCTCTACTTTGGAATTGTTGGCGTTTATATAAAGCTGGTAATTTCTCAGAAATGGCTACTTATTTGGAGAAGTCTTTGAGTTATACTTCTGACTCTCCTACAGCAGCAATTTGTACTTGGATAGAATTATTTACTAAGCTTGATAGTCAAGAAGGCAATCAATTTAATGCTTATAGTTTTAGTCAGTTACCAGAATGGAAAAAATTAATTAGTAATATGTTTAATCCAATTATGCCGAGAGTAAGTGTAATTATTGCCACCTATAATAATGCCCACTATATTTTAGAAGCGATCGCTAGTATTTTTAATCAAACTTATACGTCTTACGAAATAATAGTTATTGATGATGGTTCTAGTGATAATACTCGTCAAGTTTTAGAACCTTATCTTGATAAAATTCGTTATGTTTATCAAGAAAATAAAGGAGTCTCTCATGCGAGAAATTTAGGTTTGGAAATGGCACGGGGAGAATTTATTTCTTTCCTAGATGCTGATGACTTTTTCCTACCAGATAAACTTGCAAAACAAGTAGCTATTTTTGATAGTCGCCCCTCTCTAGGAATTGTACATAGTGGGTGGCGTTTAATTAATGAAAAAGGAGAGAAAATTTCTGATATAGAATTATGGCATGGTTCCCTAGAATTAGATTTAGAAACCTGGGTAGTTTGGAAACCTGTAACTATTTCTATGATGTTTCGTAAAAGTTGGATAAAAAGTGCCGGAGGTTTTGATACTCGTTGGCATCATGGAGAAGATATTGATTTAGTTTTGCGTTTATCTATTAATGGTTGTGAGGCAGTTTGGTTGCCAAAAGTTACTTATTGTTATCGTCAACATCATCGTAATGCTACGAGAAAATCTAGTCAACAAGCTGTTAGTATGATGGCTGTTTTAGATAACTTTTTTGCTAGACCAAATTTATCAATATCTATTCGTCAATTAGAGGGAAAATCTCGTTATTATACTTTGAGTTGGTTAGCATGGCAGGCGCATCGAAATGGGGATTTAATTGAGATGGGTAAATATTTAAGACAAGCTGGAAAATATACTCCTTTATCTATGACAGAAACTATTGAATATTGGATGGATAGTTTTAATAGTCTTTATCAACAATATGGTTATGATTTTGATGCTTATGCTTTGACAAATTCGGATGTTTGGCAACAATTAATGTTAGATATGGTTATACCGTTTCACTGAATTTAAAATTTTTAAAATTCAAAATTCAAAATTCAAAATTCAAAATTCATGCATTGAGATTTGCTCTGCTCAAAACCCAGTGAAAATTCAAAATTCAAAATTCAAAATTCAAAAGTTAGATTTTATCTCCTCAAAACTTTGACGTTACAGTAATTTTAGGAAACTATTTCACACCTAAAATGTAAGCATTCAGCTCCTAGCAGTCAGCACTTCAGCAAATAATGAATAATTATTTTTAAGGTTAAAGGAGCTTAAATTTAGCAGTAACTTTTAATTCTCTCTATATTTTTCAGAAGTGACTCAATACTCATCAATTACTACCAAAAATAAGATGTCGCTTTTTTCTAATATATTGCCTCAAAAAACTCAGATTGCTACATCAATAGAATCATCAATTTTTAAATCTGAATATATAGAAGTATAAGTCAAAATTAGTAGATTTTATTGTTACCAAAAAATCAAGGTTTAAAGCTTTCTATTTCAAGAGAAACAAGCGGTCGTTTGCGGAACATGAGTAGTGGATTTTTTCACCTAAAATAGTGCATTAGCTTTTCTTGTAATCACCCCATCCCCCCATCACCCCATCACCCCATCCCCCCATTTTCTAATGCAACATTTAAGATGAAACAGTCCATTAGGATAGGATGGCGTTAGCGGAGCGGCTCTGCAAGAGCGGGTTTCCTAGCCATATCCAATCTCCCCTTGAGAAGAAAAAAATTTCCTTTTTAACCAATCCTTCTTTTTAAGAAGAGGTAATTATTAATTGTTAATTATTAATTATTGAACATTTAGCTATTAACTTTTGTCTTTTAGTTTTCAAGAAATATCTACTATCTCTACTCTCCTTAACTCTACCTTTATTCGTACTATACTTTTTAATGGTAAATAAGTTTATAACTCTTAGCTTTCCAGTATTAACTCATTTAAGATTGCCGTTATAGAATCAAATTTAGAAAAATCAATATTATTAACTTATGTAAAAAAAAGGTTGTTTGTATAGTGGAATACTTCAAAGAATATTGACCTGTATAATAAACTAATAGAAAAATTAAGTTCATATTTGAGTATAAACATTCAGCTATTGGCTATCAGCTATTAATTAATTATCTTTAGAGCAGGAGTTAGTATTGAGAGATTTAAGGAGAATAAAAAGTATTGCCAAAAACTGACCTTGACCAGTATAAGTGTATATTCATTATTTATGAAACAGCTAAAAACTGACCGCTAATAGCTGAAAGCTTACCTTTGAGTTTGTTTCTTTTGAGACAAACGACAAATAATTAATTGGTAGCTCTTAAGAATGTTGAAAAATACTATAGCAATCCTCTAATCGGTTGTAATATTTTGGTGGCAGTTAGGAGTCAGGAGTCAGGAGTCAGGAGTCAGAATTTACTCATGTTTTTAGCTCAAATTAACTATTATAAAAATTGTCACGACTAATTTAGGATTGCTATATAAATAAACTGAAATATAGAACCTTCAATAATTAATAATGAACAATTAATAATTAATAATTATCTCTTCTTGAAACCGATAGGATTGACTAATCATGAAAAATTTTTATTGTTTCTGCTTTAAAGGATAGGCTTTAAACCTTAATTATTCGGCAAAAAATCAAATCAAATGAAGACAAAATTAATTGATGAATTTATACCAGTTTATGGACCTGTAAAATCTTGGCGATATGGGCGATCGCTAGGCATAGATCCTATAGGAAAAATTTCCACTTGTTCATTCAATTGTGTTTACTGTCAGCTAGGAGAAATCGAACAAAAAATAAGCGATCGCTCTATCTATGTCTCTACCGCAAAAATATTATTAGAACTAGAAAAATTTGCACCTTGGGATGTAGATATTATCACTCTTAGTGGCAGTGGAGAACCAACATTAGCTCTGAACTTACAAGAGATTTTACAAGAAACGAAAAAATTAACAAATAAACCAACTTTAGTATTAACAAATTGTACAACCTTAACCAATCCAGAAGTTAGATTAGCATTAACTTTAGCAGACAAAGTATCAATCAAAATTGATGCAGTTAACCAAAGACAATTACAAGGAATTAATCGACCAGCAGAAACATTTCAACTATCAGGTATCTGGGAAGGAATACAAAAATTCAGAGAAAAATATCAAGGTAAATTAGCTATTCAAACAATGATGTTATCTCCATGGAATACTCAAGCAAAAGCCCAATATATTAGGTCGATAAAATCTCTCAAACCCGATGAAATTCAACTTAATACTCCCACCCGCCCTAAACCTTTAAAACATCAACTAGATGCTAGGGGAAATCATACAGAATTTCACCCTTATGCAGTACAAAAACTCAAGTGTGTGACTCAAGATGTTTTACAAGAATTTGCCAATGAGATTTACATAAATACAAACATTCCCGTTCGTTATAAACAGAAATAGTATTCAGATTTTTTTATAATCAAAAAAAAAGGAGTCAAATATGAATAACCTAACAGCTCAATTATTAACAAAAACACCAATAGAAATTCCACCAGGATATTTGAATATTATGGGTTATGTGGATGAGTCAGAAGTAAACGGTCCTGGTTGTCGTGCAGTAGTTTGGGTACAAGGTTGTAAAAAGGCATGTGCTGGCTGTTTTAATCCTGATTCTTGGTCCTTTGATATTAACCAATTAATAAGTATTGAAGAACTAGCAAATAAAATATTAAATAATCCTCGAAACACAGGAGTAACATTTTCTGGAGGGGAGCCTTTTTTACAAGCATCAGAACTATCAGAATTAGCAAAAATATTAAAATATAGAGGTTTAAATGTAATGTCTTTTAGTGGGTTTACCCTCAGAGAATTACAATCAAAAAATGCACCAAAAGGGGCTGAAAAATTATTATCTCAGTTAGATGTTTTGATTGATGGTCCTTTTGTAGAAACCTTAGCTATTCATTCTCCTAATTCTCTAGTTTCTTCTAGTAATCAAAGAGTAAGAGTATTTAATCCAGCGTTAAAAAATCAATTAAATTGGGCAAGCGATCGCCTAGAAATTCATGTATTGAAAGATGGCAGTCGGATATTTACTGGTTATTGGGGACAATTAGGTTTAGGAGACAATTAAAATCAGTTATCAGTTATCAGTTATCAGTTATCAGTTAATAGTTATCAGTTAATAGTTTGCTACTCAAATGATTAAACAATTTTTCGGTGAAGTAGATACTATTAATCTGCGGTTAGTGGGTTTTCCTGGGAGTTTAATTAATTGATAATGGATAATTGATAATGGATAATTACCTCTGGTTAAAACCGCGAGGGAATTGAATACAAGGAAATCTTTTTAATTGATAATTGATAATTGATAATAAATAATGGATAATGAAAACTATCACGAAAATATGAATTATTGATTAATAACAGCTATCTCTAAATTATCAATTGTCAATTATCCATTATCCATTATCCATTGCTAAGGGTAGGCTTGAGACCCTATTTTTTTTGTCAGAATAAAATATTTCTAGTTAGAGATAATTTTGTAAAAAAGCACTAGCTAATAACATGGGTGAGTATCAATTTCCAGAAGTTTTTTTTGACCATTTTTTGAATTCAAAATTCAAAGTTCAAAGCTCAAAAATTTTGGTTCATTCCTTAATTTCAATAATTGTTTAATTAAGGATTCAAGCCTCGTTCTTCTCCAGAGTGAAAAAATCAAAAATATTTTCCTTATTTCAAGCCTCTGACTGTCCTGCTCATGCTACGCAAACAGGCAGAGGTTATAATGAGGGAATTAATAATGCAAGAATTTTGAATTTATTTGACCTCAAAACAAATGCTAAAGTTTTTCTATCTTTGCCTTTAAAAACCAACCAATAAGCAAGAATAAAAATAACTTTGCCAGTCTTGTTAGAATGGCAAAAATTATTAGTCGCAAATAAAAATATAGCAATCCTTAGTAAGTCTTGAAATTCTGCCATTGTGCAATAAATGTACTCAATGGTTAAAATTCAAACCTGAAATTGGATTGCTATATTTTTCAATTAATATTTATAAGTAATTGAGAATAATTACTTTGCCATCTCAGCAAAAGTAATTATCTCTTTTTCTTTATATCACGAGCCATGCTTTTGAAATCTATTCCATCATTAGAGTTACTAACGGTACGAGATTGTACAAGAGTAGGGTTGGGTGTAGAAGGTTCTGTTGAAGTAGAAGGTTCTGTTGAAGTAGAAGGTTCTGTTGAAGTAGAAGGTTCTGTTGAAGTAGAAAGTTCTGTTGAAGTAGAAGGTTCTGTTGAAGTAGAAGTAGAAGGTTCTGTTGAAGTAGAAGTAGAAGTAGAAGTAGAGAAACTAGAAGTAGAGAAACTAGAAGTAGAGAAACTAGAAGTAGAAGAATAGGAAGGAGTTGGAGTTTCTCCTACAGTTTCTTTCATTTGCATAGAAGAAACAGACTTTTCTGTCTCTCCTTCTATCAAATTAATTTTACCTACTGCTTTGGGATAGCTCCTCTTAACCCTGATAGATTTCCGCATAAAGTCTACATCACCAAGACTACTTGCACTATCTGCATCTAGGAAGAAAGCTTCCGTTGGTTCGTTATTGTCCTTTTGTCCAAACAGTCCTCTGATAAATCCAGTCATTTGTCTTTTTTATCCTAATTATGTTGATTATGTTATGTTATGTGAAATTTTATCATAATTTTTCATAAAATTTCTCATTTTTAGGAATTAGGAACAAATGGCCATTTTGAGCTGCAATATGTTTGGGTAGCATGACCGGAGTTTTGAGAACCAGACTTTCCGCTAAAGACCCAGAAAAGCTGATTATTCCCTAGAAAATCGACAACTTTGTTAACTTGTCTCTGCTAAAATACTACTGAGATGGCTAACAACTATGTTCTGACTAAGGTATTACTACCTTCAACTTGAGAGTCATACTTCTTTAGTAGACCTTAGCGAGTTGCTGAAAAATCAGGAAATTTCCTGAGAAATCTCAAAAACTCAACTGTTTTGTCGATCCTAGAAGTAATTATGAAAAATCCAAAACACCGCCTCATCAATCAAGCAATCTTAGCTGTTGCTACTACTTTCAGTCTGTTTTCTGCATCTGTTGCCAATGCTGCATCCCTCAATGTTCTGTGGTATGGTCAGACCGATACTTACAATGCCAAAATCTCAGAGTTAGCTGCTCTAGCACCAACATTTGACCCAGAAGGAGATGGCAGTTTAGATTGGAATCTGACTATATGGAGTCCCCAAGATGCTGCACCTAATTTTTCTGATTATGATGTTTTAGTGATTGGAACGGGTATGAAATACAGGATACACAACTTTGAACCTACCGGAATTTTGAATAACAAAGAAGCCATATCCACAGCTAGAGGCAAGCGTACTTTCTTAACCGGTCAAGATGCAGACAGCCACTATATTTACGGCCTCGGTCCACGTCCTGACGGTCCTCTCGGTTTCTTAGTCAATGCTGTTAACTGGGCAGGCAGTGGTGAAGGCATGGGTATTGTGGCTTTGCCTGATGGTTGGTCTCCTAAACTTACTCCCCTGGATCAGTGGTGGTGGTTAAACGATCGCTCTTTTTTGAAAGATGAATTAGAAGGTTATGTTTCATATTTCTTGGAAGAAAATGTGGTTATTCCCACAGAGACTTCAGACTTTCCAGTAAACGAAGGCTTAACAACCGCAGGTTTAAGTAACTGGAGTACATCTTCTCACAGAGGTTTCGACAAAAATATCCCTGGTTACTTATCTATCAATGATGCTGGTTCTCGTCCTGGTTATGCCGTTACTATCGTCACTGCCTCCGAAGCTGGCGGTGGTACTTTAGGGCCTGAACCAGAACCAACTCCAGAACCAGTTTCTGTTTTAGCTCTGTTGGGAGTAGGTGTTTTCGGTGTCATTTCATTTAGGAAAAAACAAAAATAAGAGATTGTGATTTTTAGTAGCGATCGCTTTACTTTTGAATGCATGAATGCATGACTTTTAACTTCGGTGAAACGTTATAAGAAACCAGGTTTGTAGGAGGTATACCTTAGATAGTGGCGCATTTAGGAAAAACCCGATTTCTATACTTGTGAGGTACACACGCGCGGGCAAGATGTCCGCACTGGAAATATTACAGGACTTACGCAGAACCACTATATATAGTAAGGGCGAATGCCATTCGCCCCTACAGGTGGTGCATAATTTCGTATTTTGCGTAAGTCCTGTATTATTTACTTTCCAATACAAAAGCGACTAAAAATTCTATCCAAAACAGACTCCGTTACATCCTCTCCCGTAACCTCTCCCAAAGCATAAATTGCTCCCCTTAAATCTATCGTCCAAAAATCTAGAGGTAAATTGTTTTTAATAGTATTTAAACATTGCTCCAAAGCCACCTTCGCTCTATTCAAAGCAGCTTCTTGCCTTTGATTAATCGCAAAATCTAAATTTTCTGCCTGTACATTACCAAAATTTACAGCATTAATAATCCCTGCTTCCAGTTCCTCAATTCCTTGATTATTAATAGCTGCTGTAGTCACAACATTTTTAATAGTTTCTGGGTAAACAATCGACTTAATTAACTCTGACTCAACCAAATCAACTTTATTAATTATCAGAATTAAAGAACAATTTTTTACCTGCTGATAAATAACCTCATCCAACTCCGTCCAACCAGCATTTCCATCAATCGTCAACAAAACAAGATCAGCAGACTCAGCAGCTTGACGCGATCGCTCCACCCCAATTTTTTCCACCCGATCCTCAGTTTCCCGAATACCCGCCGTATCCAAAACCTGCACCGGAATACCACCCACAACCAACTGAGATTCCACCACATCCCTCGTTGTACCAGGAAGATCCGTAACAATAGCGCGATCGCTACGACTCCAGGCATTTAACAGACTCGACTTACCCACATTCGGGCGTCCGATAATCGCCACCTTCAAACCAGTACGTAGCAACTCCCCGCGACTTGCCGTTGCCAATATTTCTGACAAATGCACCAAAATATTTGCAACCTCTTGACTAATTCTAGACTCATCCAAAGGCGGTAAATCTTCCTCAAAATCAATGCGAGCTTCTATTTCTGCTAAAATATCAAGACAACTAGCTCTTAACTGACGAATTGGAGTAGCTAACTTACCCTGTAAACCTGCCAAAGCAACTTGAGCAGCAGCAGGAGATTGAGAACCCACAAGCTCGGCAACACTTTCAGCTTGAGTCAGATCCAATCGTCCATTTAAAAATGCTCGCAAAGTAAACTCTCCAGGTTGAGCTAGTCGCGCTCCTGTCTCAATACATAATTGTAAGACTTGTTGTATGGCAATAATTCCACCATGACAGTGAAACTCTACCACATCCTCACGAGTATAAGAACGAGGCGCTTTCATAATCAATAACAAAGCTTCATCTATTAATTGCCCAGTTTGGGGATGACGAATATAACCATAGAGAATGCGGTGACTCTCCCAAATCTGTTTCCCTGGTGCATGAAAAAGAGTTTTGGCAATTATCATTGATTCAGAACCAGATATTCGGACTATCCCCACACTTCCTTGTTGGGGAACAATAGCAGTAGCGATCGCGACAATAGTATCCATTTCAGTTATCAGCTTTTTTCAGTTATCAGTTATCAGTTATCAGTTATCAGCAGGAAACTGGAAATACTGATTTTGATTTTTTTCTGTGAGAACAATTATAGCAAAAAAATTATCAGAATATGAACATGACTTACGCAGAAGTACCACATTTAGTAGGGGCTTTCTGGCATTCGCCCTTAGTAGTGCATAATTTCTTACGCAAAGAAACCGGGTTTCTCCAAGAAACCGGGTTTCTCCAAGAAACCGGGTTTCTCCAAGAAACCGGGTTTCTCCAAGAAACCGGGTTTCTGGGTTGGCATGGCTTTAGTCTTGTGATAAACAAAAATAAGGGATTGCCATCTTTGGTAGCGATCGCTTTATTTGGTTATAAAAGTTATTTATATAGTAGAGGTTAACGGGCTTTAGGCCAAACTACGGATAGGGCTGAAGCCCTACTACAAACTTTAATTGTAACTATTTAACCGGACATGATATAACTCCTAGCTACATTTTATTGAGTGGCCCTGTTGCCTAACTCAACCTATAATTAATTAAACATCAAACTACAGAAAAACTAACTAATGGCTGCTAAGGACTTTCATCACGATACTGTCAAAACTGCCTTGATCAAAGATGGTTGGACTATTACTGACGATCCACTGGTTCTCAAAATTGGTATTCGTAACGTCTTAGTTGATATGGATGCCGAAAAATTGATTGCTGCGGAACGAGGAGCTACCAAAATAGCTGTTGAAGTCAAAACTTTTATTGGTGCTTCTTTTGTGAATGAACTTGAAAAAGCATGGGGGCAATTCTTTTTATATAGTAGAATACTCAAGAAACAAGACTCATTACGTCAAATATATTTGGCAGTCGAGCGCAATGTTTTTCAAACCTTTTTTAAACAAGAAGTTGCACAACTTTTGTTAGAAGAACCTGGTTTTCGTCTGTTTGTTTTTGATGCTGAGAAGGAGGAAATTATTGAATGGAAACCACAAATCAACTCTTAGATCCGGAAAAATGGCGTGAAACACTCATAAAAATCTTACAATACTATGCCGATCTTCCTTACCGTTATGGTGATGTGAAAACATATCTCATTGTCAGTAGCGATCGCAATCATTTTCTGCTAATCAATGAAGGATGGCAAAATGGCCTCCGTTTATATGGTACTGTTGTTCATGCTGAAATTATTAATGATAAAATTTGGATTCATCACGATGGTATCGAAGATGGTATTACGGATGAACTTGTTGATGCTGGAGTACCAAAGGATAGAATTGTACTTGCTTTTCATCCTCCTAAGATTCGTCAACATACTGGATATGGGGTTATCTAGGGAGTGTGATTTCAGTTATCAGTTAGTAGGGACGTTCGCATTTTTGTTATGCAACGTCCGTACAGTTATCAGTACCTCCACGGGAGCAAGATGCTTCCGTGCCACATATTTTTTCTCCTGTATACCATTACTATACAAGACTACCTAATGCCGCTACGCGGAATTCAAAATTCAAAATTCATGCATTATTGCTTAGTAAGGCTTTTAGGATTTTGTAACTGGTCAGTTATTTCTGCCATCCTGCACTAATTTGTTATGGCTATAATGATAAAAAAAACTTACAGCGGTTTTCCTGCACGGTACTACAGTAGGGACGTTCCATGGAACGTCCCTACTGGGTTTGGGTTGTAAATATGTGGTTCATCAATAGACATCTCCAAAAATAAAAAGTAAAATCAATTCTTATCCAGAAACTATCAATTATTCTTCCCTGTTCCCTGTTCCCTGTTCCCTGTTCCCTCTTTTCTGGAGATGTCTAATAATTATGAGCCCTGTCAAGCTATAATATTTAGCAAAAATAAATTTATTTAAGTATGTTCAAAAATATCTCACAAATTCCTCAGCAACTACTACCTAAGTCTACTAAAAAATCTCCATTAAAAACAAATAAACTACCCTATTGGCGTCGATATGCGCGATATTTATACTGGCGCTTTATCCGAATGCGGGGGACTCCTGAATATATAGCTAGAGGTTTAGCAGTAGGAGTCTTTGCTGGATTATTTCCTATTTTTGGTCTGCAAACCATAGTCGGTATAGCACTAGCAACCCTATTCCGAGGTCATAAAATTGCTGCTGCTGCTGGTACTTGGGTAAGTAATCCTTTGACTTATGTACCAATTTATGCAATTAATTTTCAAATAGGGCGATTGTTACTCAACTCTCAAGAAGAGTTTGTCTCTGAAAGTATACTTTCATTTCAACAGTTAGTGCAACATGGGACTCAATTTGTACTTTCTCTCTTTTTAGGTTGTTTAGTAATGGGTTTAATTAGTGGGATATTAAGTTATTTCATTGGATTAAAATTAATTAGATTGTGGCGTAGCGATCGCCGACAAAAAAACTTAGAAAATAATTTCAATTTTTTTAAAGAGGGAATAGGGAATAGGGAATAGGGAATAGGGGGAAATAATTGATTTGATTTTTTATTATTGGAGATGGAGATGTCTATTATAAAAGGAATATTAAATCCAGGCGTAGGCTTGGTTAAGCGACAATAATGCGTGAATCGAAACTACACTCGTCGCGGACAAGATGCCCGCACTACTTTCCGCCTTAACCCACCGAAGATTAAGCACTCTAGGCGTCTTAATCTTTGCTGTATAAATCAGCTCTAAAAGTAATTAACAGGTAATAACATCTATGGAAAACAAAACAGGAATCCGTCAGCGTCAACTTTGCGATCTCTTAGGACTTGATTATAAAGCGGTTGCCACCTCCGCAAAACAACTTGGTCTTAGCACCCATGCTTACCTCCAACAAGAAACTGGGTGGGTTCTTAAAGATGAACTCTATTATCCACCTGATAGTGAAACAATAAATTCAGTGCCTCAACCTTCTCCCCAGGAAAAAAAAACATCTTTCCCACGCCAAAAATGGGTTGATATTTTAGGCTTATTTTGCCTGGGAATAGTTATAGTTTTGGCGATCGCTCTAGTCAAGCAAGTCGGAATTGAGCAAATCCGCGCTAATGTGGATAAATGGGGAATATGGGCACCTGTTGCCTTATTATTAATCCGCTCGGTAAGCATTGTCATTCCAGCAATTCCCAGTACCGCTTACTCATTGTTAGCGGGTACTTTATTTGGCTTTTGGGAAGGAGTTTTTCTGATTGCGATCGCTGATTTGACTGCCTGTTCAATAAATTTTTATATTGCCAAACGCTTTGGGCGTGGGATTGTACAGCGATTAGTGGGCGAACGATTCATGGATAAAGTTGATTCCTTTTCCTCTAACTATCTAGAGAATAATCCTTTTTTGGTTGCTGGATTTTTAATGACAGGATTATTCGATTTTGTCTGTTATGCCGTCGGGTTAACTGAAATGGAATGGCGTAAGTTTCTGCCAGCTTTGATTTTAGGCATCGCAGCTTCTACGCCTCCGATTGTTGCTTTGGGTGCAGGCGTCTTTGCTGGAGGAAAGTTGCTACTGGTTTTTGCCCTGTTGGGGATGTTCGCTTTAGCTGTTCTGGCGGGATGGTTGAATCGCAAACACAATAGAAAAGAGGGAGTAGGGAATAAGGAATAGGAGGAAAGAATTGATTATTTCCCTTACTCTGTAGGGACGTTGTATACAACGTCCCTACTTTCTTCTTTTGTGAAGATATCTAATGGGTATAATTGGTGGGATATTAAGTTATTTTATTGCATGAAAATTAATTCCTTTGTGGTGTAGCGATCGTCGAACAAAAAGTTCTCTTCAATTATTAACAATTTGCCTGATCGAAGCAATTCATAAATGCTGTTTTCCCTTCTTTACTATTGCCAATTCTCTATTGCCTATTCCCTTTTTATTAGAAAAATATGACAAAATAGGAATGTCGAATACTCATACTAAATATGCTAGTTAACAGAACACTACTAGGTCGCTATCGAATTACCGATTTTTTAGGGGAAGGTGGATTTGGAGAAACCTATTTGGCCGTTGATATGGCTTTACCGGGCCATCCCCAATGTGTTGTTAAAAGACTGAAGAAAAATCCTCATCCAGAAGCTTTAGAGATAGCACGACGGTTATTTGATGGAGAAGCAAAAACTCTATATGAATTAGGTCAACAAGACCAAATTCCCCAGCTATTAGCACATTTTGACGAAGATGGTGAATTTTATTTAGTTCAAGAGTTTATTAAAGGACATGATTTGACTAAAGAAATAATTCCTGGCAAGCGATTAGATGAAAGTTCTGTAATTCAGCTTCTTAAAGAAATACTAGAAGTATTAGAGTATGTTCATAATAATAATATTATTCATAGAGATATTAAACCTTCAAATTTAATGCGTCGCGAGTCAGATAATAAGCTGGTGATGATTGATTTTGGAGCAGTGAAAGAACTGAGTGTTTTAAGTATAAATAAACAAGGAAAAACAGCTCCTACTATTGCTGTTGGTACTCGTGTATATATGGCTCTTGAACAAGCAAATGGCTTTCCTAAGCGGTGTAGTGATATTTATGCCATTGGGATTCTTGCTATCCAAGCAATTACTGGTTTATATCCTCAAGAAATACAAAAAGATCATACTGGTGAAATTATTGGTTGGGAAAATTTTCAGATTAGCAGGAAATTAGTAAATGTCCTGAAAAAAATGGTGCGCTACAAGTACAAAGAACGTTATAAAAATGCTACTGAAGTTTTGCAAGCTATGGTAGGTATTTCCTCAAAGCAGCGTAAGTTTCCAGTTAAAGTTATTATCGGTTCAGTATTGACTGCAATAGCTGGAATATCTTTATTTACTATTATAAAAAATCAAAATCCACAACCAGACTTTGTTGGCTATACTACGGACATTCAAAAAGTTATGAGTGGGAGACCAATGCTCAATAGTCGGGGTCAAGTTATTGGCATTAATGGTATTTTTCAAGCTCTCAGTTTTAGTCGTTCGTTTCCCTCAGACAATGCTGTAGCAGCAACAGTTAAAAAACTTTCCCCAGAAGCGATCGCTCAATTGGTAGAGAAAGTTGATGGTATTGCCCAACAGATTTCTGTATTAATTACCAGGGAGAACTTAGAAAATGCTTCAGGAGTGATTATTGCTAAACAAGGAAATACTTATTATGTGCTGACTGCTGGTAATGCTACTACTGGGGAGGGACTGAAAATTGTCACCCATGATGGTCAAGAATATGTGGTGGATGCAAACAAAGTTAAAAATTGGAGAAATCAAGGTTTAGATTTAGCACTTCTCAAGTTTACCAGCAACAAATCCTACCAAGTGGCGACTATAGGAAATGATCCTAGAGGACGGAAAAAACGAGTTGTTTTCCTTTCCGGATGGCCAGCATTAAAACAACCTACAGCAGCAAACCTAGAGTCAGATCGCCGATTTAATGCTGGCTATCTTTTAGGTATGAATGAGTATCATAGTTTTCGTTTTTTGGCTTACGGTTTTGGATTGGTTTACGGTAACTTATCAGAAAAAGGTATGAGTGGCGGACCTGTTTTAGACATAGAAGGTCGCCTAATTGGAATTAATACTACAGTAGAATCAGTGGAGGGAGATATTAGTCGAATTTTGCCAGATGATACCCAGGAACCTGTATTAAATGTTGATTATAGTTTAGGAATCCCCATTGATAATTTTCTCGCAAAACTAGAGCAAGAAAAAATTAAGCTGAATTTTAACGAAGAGAATTCTTTACCACAGCAATTAGATCCTGTAGACCAAGATTTAGTTATTAGTTCCTTAATAAATTTACAACAACCAGAAAGTAATGCCACTGCAGTTGAATGGCTTAATTATGGTAATAAATTGTGGCGATTACGTCAATATGAAAAATCGCTGCAAGCTTTTGAAAAGGCGATTTCAATTAAACCAGATTTCTATCTAGCTTGGTATTTCCATGGTTTGACCTTAGGTAGTCAGGAAAATTATCCAGAGGCCATAAAATCTCTGACAAAGGCAATAAAGTATGGGAGTAACCTTCCAGAATCTCCATATCAGTATTGGGCATTATCTCAAGCTTGGGATGAAAAGTCTGCTGCCCATTTGAACTTAGAGCAATACAAAGAATCTCTGGCAGCAATAGAAAAGGCGATCGAATATATGCCAGATGATTTTATTCTTTATCAACAAAAGTCTATAATTCTGCTAGGACTAGGATTGTTCCCAGAAGCTCGGGAAGCAGCAAGTACGGCAGTTAAGATTAAACCAGAAAATTCTGTTGGTTATATCCTACGTGCTGTTGCTTCTGTAATCACAACTGCCGAAGATGTGAAAGAATTCACCAAGGGAGAGAAAGATAATGCAGCAGCGTTCGCAAAACTAATCGCGCCCTTGTTCCCAGGTATCAACAAGGCATTAGAACTGGAACCAGGTAATGCTATTTATTATATGCTACGAGGTGTTCTTTACTTTGGAACGGGAGAAAAGCAGAAAGGAATAGCAGATTTAGACAAAGCTATCAGTTTCCACCCCGAATCAGCAGATTATTATTTTCTCCGAGGTCAGTTTTTCTTGGGGGTAGGAGAAAAGCAGAAAGGAATGGCAGATTTAGACAAAACTATAGAATTGGAACCTGATGATGCTGTATATTATAAAAATCGAGGGGATGCTTATTTTGAAATAGGAGAAAAGCAGAAAGGAATCAAGGATTACGACAAAGCTATCAGTCTTGACCCCGACTCAGCACATAAATATTATAATTCCCGTGGTGACTTGTTTTACGAGCAAGAAGACTATGTAGCAGCGGTGGCAGATTACAATAAAGCTATAGAATTGAAACCTGATGATGCTTCATATTATGAAGACCGAGGGGATGCTTATTTTGAAATAGGAGAAAAGCAGAAAGGAATAGAGGATTACGACAAAGCTATCAGTCTCGACCCTGAATCAGCATATAAATATTATAATTGGCGTGGTGACTGGCTTTACGAGGAAGAAGACTATGTAGCAGCGGTGGCAGATTACAGCAAAGCTATAGAATTGAAACCTGATGATGCTTCATATTATAAAAACCGAGGTAATGCTTATTTTGAAATAGGAGAAAAGCAGAAAGGAATTGAGGATTACGAGAAAGCTATCAGTCTTGACTCCGAATCAGCCCATAAATACTATAATTGGCGTGGTAATAAACTTTATAGTCAAAGAGACTATGAGGCGGCTATAGCAGATTACAATAAAGCCATAGAATTGAAATCTGGTCATGCTGTATATTATAAAAACCGAGGTAATGCTTATTTTGAAATAGGAGAAAAGCAAAAAGGAATTAAGGATTACGACAAAGCTATCAGTCTTGACTCCAAATCAGCCCATAAATACTATAATTGGCGTGGTAATAAACTTTATAGTCAAAGAGACTATGAGGTAGCTATAGCAGATTACAATAAAGCTATAGAATTGAAATCTGGTCATGCTGTATATTATAAAAACCGAGGTAATGCTTATTTTGAAATAGGAGAAAAGCAAAAAGGAATTAAGGATTACGACAAAGCTATCAGTCTTGACTCCAAATCAGCCCATAAATACTATAATTGGCGTGGTAATAAACTTTATAGTCAAAGAGACTATGAGGTAGCTATAGCAGATTACAATAAAGCTATAGAATTGAAACCTGATGGTGCTTTATATTATCAAAACCGAGGTAATACTTATTTTCAAATAGGGGCAAAGCAGAAAGGAATAGAGGATTACGACAAAGCTATCAGTCTCGACTCCGACTCAGCACATAAATATTATAATTTGCGTGGTGACTGGCTTTACAAGCAAAAAGACTATGTAGCAGCGCTGGCAGATTTCAATAAAGCCATAGAATTGAAACCTGATCGTGCTTTATATTATTCTAATCGAGGCGCTACTTACATGAAGGTAGGAGAAAAGCAGAAAGGAATAGAGGATTACGACAAAGCTATCAGTCTCGACCCCGACTCAGCACATAAATATTATAATTGGCGCGGTAATAAACTTTATAGTCAAAGAGACTATGAGGCGGCTATAGCAGATTTCAATAAAGCTATAGAGTTGAAACCTGATGATGCTTCATATTATGAAGACCGAGGTGATGCTTATTTTGAAATCGGAGAAAAACAGAAAGGAATCAAGGATTACGACAAAGCTATCAGTCTTGACCCCGAATCAGCATATAAATATTATAATTGGCGTGGTGTTAAGCTTTATCGTTTAGAAGACTATGAGGCGGCTATAGCAGATTACAATAAAGCCATAGAATTGAAACCTGATCGTGCTTTATATTATAAAAACCGAGGTAATGCTTATTTTGAAATCGGAGCAAAGCAAAAAGGAATTAAGAATTACGACAAAGCTATCAGTCTTGACTCCGAATCAGCCCATAAATACTATAATTGGCGTGGTAATAAACTTTATAGTCAAAGAGACTATGAGGCGGCTATAGCAGATTACAATAAAGCCATAGAATTGAAACCTGATCGTGCTTTATATTATGAAAACCGAGGTGATGCTTATTTTAAAATAGGAGAAAAACAGAAAGGAATTAAGGATTACGACAAAGCTATCAGTCTCGACCCCGACTCAGCAGATAAATATTATAATTCGCGTGGTAAACAGCTTTATGATTTAGGAGACTATGAGGCAGCTTTGGCAGATATCAATAAAGTCATAGAATCGAAACCTGATCATGCTTTATTTTATGAAAACCGAGGTAGTGCTTATTTTCAAATAGGAGAAAAGCAGAAAGGAATCAAGGATTACGAGAAAGCTATCAGTCTTGACCCCGAATCAGCAGATTATTATTATAATTCCCGTGGTGAGTGGCTTTATCGTTTAGAAGATTCTGAGGCAGCTATAGCAGATTACAATAAAGCCATAGAATTGAAACCTGATCGTGCTTTATATTATTCTAATCGAGGTGATGCTTATTTTCAAATAGGAGAAAAACAGAAAGGAATCAAGGATTACGACAAAGCTATCAGTCTTGATCCCGAATCAGCACATAAATATTATAATTGGCGTGGTTGGTGGCTTCATATTTTAGAAGATTCTGAGGCAGCTTTGGCAGATATCAATAAAGCCATAGAATTGAAACCTGATCGTGCTTTCTATTATAAAAACCGAGGTAATGCTTATTTTCAAATAGGAGAAAAGCAGAAAGGAATCAAGGATTACGACAAAGCTATCAGTCTTGACCCCGAATCAGCAGATTATTATAATTGGCGTGGTGTTAAGCTTTATCGTTTAGAAGATTATGAGGCAGCTATAGCAGATTACAATAAAGCCATAGAATTGAAACCTGATCGTGCTTTCTATTATAAAAACCGAGGTAATGCTTATTTTCAAATAGGAGAAAAGCAGAAAGGAATCAAGGATTACGACAAAGCTATCAGTCTTGACCCCGAATCAGCAGATTATTATTATAATTGGCGTGGTGTTAAACTTTATGGTTTAGAAGATTATGAGGCAGCTATAGCAGATTACAATAAAGCCATAGAATTGAAACCTGATGATGCTTCATATTATCAAAACCGAGGTAATGCTTATTTTGAAATAGGAGCAAAGCAAAAAGGAACCGAGAATGAGGGTTTAGGAGACTATGAAGCAGCAATTAAAGATTATACTTTAGGACTCAGGAAAGGGAGTGAGGGGGGTATTGGTGTTAATTTAAACAAGACAAAATTAAGAGGAAAGTTGGGTTGGCAAATAAAAGAAGTCTATAAGAACTATCCTGCATTCAAGGCGGATTTAAAGACTGGTGACATCATTTTAGAAGCTGATGGAAAACTTCTTTTATCTGACAATAGTGACACTTTGTCAAGCTTTCTGGATAATGATACAAAAGGAGAAGTTGGCACTGAAGTCACCCTAAAAATTCTCAGAGGAACTGAAGAATTTACAGTGACTGTAATCAGGGATTTGCTTAATCAAACTCAAGTAGCTGAACTTCACTATCAGCGGGGTTTGGCTTATTTGCAAATAGGCAGCAATCAAAAAGCTCGTGAAGATTTCCAGAAAGCAGCCACTCTGTATCAGCAACAAGAAAACACCGAAGAATATCAAAAGGCAATGGAACAACTAGAAAAGATTCAGGAACAATAACAGTAATTACTCAAAATTAGCAGCTAACTTTTCTAGTATAACCGAAGCGATCGCTCTTTTTCTCAGAGAAAGGAGCGATCGCTTTTACAGTGCTTTCTAGAAAAACTTAGGTAATCCTGCTTGTTTTAAAACGGCATTAGCTGTATGGCGCGATTTAATAGAATTATCTACGACAAATCGGTGTTCTGTAATTGGACTATACCAAATTTCATGGTCTCCCTTACCCTGTCGCTCGAAATAGCAACCTGCTTGTGTAAGAAATTTTTTTAATTTAGGAGTTAGTGATGAAGCCATTTTAGGAAGCTACTTTGATTTCTTCTTGTCGATAACTGGTGAGTTTAAATTCAATATTTCCAACATAATCAGACGAAATTATCTGGTTCAAAACCATTAATTCGGGAATCATTTCCCGCAGTTTTTGACTGAGTGCTTCAATAGTGTCTGCTTCTGTTGCTAATCCAGGAAGATCAGCACTTGTTGCCACCCAAACCTTTGCTTCCGCATCCCAGAATGATTCCACTTGACAAGTGATTTGCTGTGCCATAAAATGTTGATAATTAGATATTATGTATAGAGATTTTATAGCACATATTTGGAATATTGTCAATTGGGAGCGATCGCTGTACGGACGTTGCTTAAACATTAATGCCAACGTCCGTACAATAACTGATAACTGATAACTGAAATAACCAGGCTCAAAAATGTTACAATATTCATTAACTTCATTATTATTGGAGTGTACTGATAACTGAAATACCCATGAACAAAACCCAAGCTCAAATACCCACCGACACTTGGATAACTGCTACCTGGCAAGAATATATCCAAACCATTGAAGACTCAAGCTACGAAAAAGCCAAAAGTTACTACCACAACGGAAAATTTAGAATTGAAATGTCACCATTAGGAAATAAGCATAGTCTCTACCATGCGGTTATTCTCACAGCTATTAATCTATTTGCTGGTATCAACAAAATGAACCTAAGTTGTAGAGATAATTGCACTTACCGCAAAACAGGACTTCGAGAAGCTCAACCAGACATTTCCTACTATATCGGAGAAAATGCAGATGTAATTCCTTGGGAAACTTCTATTATTGACCTAGATATTTATCCGCCACCCACTCTAGTTATTGAAATTGCTAATACTTCTCTGGCTGACGATCAGGGTGAAAAACGTTTGTTGTATGAAGCAATGAATGTTGCTGAATATTGGATAGTTGATGTGCAGAATGCAGAAATTATGATCTTTGCTGTTGCTGGTGGAGGTAGCAAAAGAATTAACCAGTCTCAAGTTTTGCCTGGGTTAGCTACTTCTTTATTGCAAGAAGCACTGCAACGCATTTGTTTGACAAACGAAGCTCAAATTTACACTTGGTTATTAAGTCAGTTTCAGTCGTAGAGTTTGCCAAGATAGAGCGATCGCTAATTTTGCCTACAATATAAAACAGGACTTATGCAGAACTACCATATCTAGTAGGGGCGAACGGCCGTTCGCCCCTACAGATGATGTATGACTTAATATTTTGCGTAAGTCCAGTAAAATATACCTTTTATCACAAAACCCATGAAAAAAATCCAAACTCAACTACCCGCAGACACTTGGATAACTGCCACCTGGCAAGAATATATCCAAACCATTGAAGACTCTTGTTACGAAAAAGCCAAAAGTTATTACCACAACGGAAAACTAAGAATCGAAATGTCACCATTAGGAAGCCAGCATGGTAGAGATCATGCAGTTATTACCACAACAATTAATATATTTGCTGCTATCAAAAAAATTAACCTCACCTGTATAAATAATTGCACTTATAGCAAAACTGGACTTCGAGCAGCTCAACCAGATATTTCCTATTATATTGGAGAAAATGCAGATGCAATTCCTTGGGAAACGTCTATTATTAACCTAGATATTTCTCCCCCACCAAGTCTAGTTATAGAAGTTGCTAATGCTTCCCTTGCAGATGATAAAGGCGAAAAGCGTTTGTTGTATGAAGCAATGAATGTTACTGAATATTGGATAGTTGATGTGCAGAATGCAGAAATAATTGCCTTTGCTATTGCCAACGGGGGTAGTCAAAAAATTAATGAGTCTCAAGTTTTACCAGGATTAGCTATTTCTTTCTTAGAAGAAGTGTTGCAACAGACTCGTCAAATAAATCAAGCTCAAGTTTACACTTGGTTATTAAGTCAGTTTCAGTAGCAGGGAATAGAGAACAGGGAGAATAGGAGTGAAAAACATTTTCCCTGTCTAAGATTCATCAGTCTATGTTCTAATCAATTCTTTCTTAGCTTACAGCAGTTTTCATTTCAGTAAACCACAGTAGGGACTAACCATGGTTAGTCCCTACGGGGTTTTGGTTCTGACGATGTGGTTCATTAATCTGAAAAGCGCTGTAAAGATTTTGATATAACTAGCGATCGATATTAAAAAATCCTGCTGTCAAATTTTCCATTGGGTTTGGAGACCAAACCCCTACGATAAAATATTACAATATAAGCACAGATTGCTATAAACTTTTCAATTTCTCAGGACTTACGCAAATTCTTAGACAGTACGCTATCCGTAGAGGGCGAATGCCATTCGCCCCTACTAAATATAGCGGTTCTGCGTAAGTCCTGTTTCTGAAAAACTCAAATTTTCCCAGAAAATCAATGAACAAAAGCCAAACCAAAGCACCCACAGACACTTGGATAACTGCTACCTGGCAAGAATATATCCAAACCATTGAAGACTCAAGTTATGAAAAAGCCAAAAGTTACTACCACAACGGAAAATTTAGAATCGAAATGTCACCAGGATACAGACACGGTAAAGACCATATAGTTATTACTACCATAGTTAACTTATTTGCGATGGCCAAACAAATTAAGGTAGATGGCAGAAATGAAACTACTTATAGCAAAACAGGACTTCGAGCAGCTCAACCAGACGCTTCCTTTTATATTGGAAAAAATGCAGATGTAATTCCACCCGAAACATCTATTATTGACTTGACATACTCCCGACGTTGCCCTTACGGGACTTATAGGGATTCTTCAGTCTGGGAAACCCTGACCGCTGTTTAGACAGAGGTGATGTCCTCCCCCTGTTTTGGCTTTTACAATAACAAAATGCTCCTAGCTTGTCAAGGGCATATGAACGTTTAGCTTATGAAGGTATCCGAATCCGGGCCCAGGCTTTCATCCCGACGCTCCCCCTCCCCCCTTTCCAAGGGGGGTTAGGGGGGATGGAGAGCGCGGGACTTCCCGCCAGGAAAGTTAAATATTTATCCTCCACCAAACCTAGTAATAGAAGTTGCTAATACTTCTCTTTCTGATGATAAAGGGGAAAAACGCTTGTTGTATGAAGCAATGAATGTAGCTGAATATTGGATAATTGACGTAGAGAAGCAAGAAGTTATTGCCTTTGCTATTGCCAATGGAGGTAGTAAAAGAATTAATCAGTCTCAAGTTTTGCCTGGTTTAGCAATTTCTTTATTAGAGGAAGCACTGCAACGCACTCGTCAAGAAAATCAACTCGAAATTTACACTTGGTTATTCAGTCAGTTTCAGTCGTAGATTTTGCTAAGATAGAGCGATCGCTAATTTTGCCTACAATGATAAAATATACCTTTTCTCGCAAAACCAATGAACAAAACCCAAACTCAAATACCCACCGACACTTGGATAACTGCCACTTGGCAAGAATACATCCAAACCATTGACGATCCAAGTTACGAAAAAGCCAAAAGTTATTACCACAATGGAAGAGTAAGAATCGAAATGTCACCATTAGGAAGCGATCATTCTAACGATCATGTACTTTTCATCGCAGCAATTACTCTCTTTACGCTGGCAAAAAATATGACTCTAACTGGTAAAGATAATTGCACTTACTACAAAACCGGATGCCAAGCAACTCAACCCGATGTTTCCTATTACATTGGCGAAAATGCTGATGTTATTCCTTGGGGTACTTCTACGATCAACCTAGATATTTATCCTCCACCAAACCTAGTAATAGAAGTTGCTAATACTTCCCTTTCTGATGATAAAGGGGAAAAACGCTTGTTGTATGAAGCAATGAATGTTGCTGAATATTGGATAATTGACGTCCAGAATGTGGAAGTTATTGCTTTTACTATTGCTAATAGAGGTAGTCAAAAAATTAATGAATCTCAAGTTTTGCCAGGATTAGCAATTTCTTTATTGCAAGAAGCACTGCAACGGAGTCGTCAAGAAAATCAAGCTCAAGTTTACACTTGGTTATTCAGTCAGTTTCAGACATAGGGAGTAGGCAAATGAGTAATGAGTAATGAGTAATGAGTAGGGAGTAGGGGGAAAGAATTGAGGGTTTATACTTGATAGTTGATTTGATTTTTGATTTTTTGGAGATGTCTAATAGGAGTGAAAAACATTTCCGCGTTCTCAAGGAATGCCTAGCATGGGACCAAGATGCTCCCACTGCTTCTAGGTGGTTTAGTAGCGATCGCTCCTCAAATCTGGTTAATTTGGTCAGGGGCGATCGCCAAACCAACCCCAAAAATCATCCGTGTATCCGTGGCCAAATCCGTGTCTAGCTAGTAGAGAGCGATCACTTTTTACTAATAACTGATAACAGACTCCCTGTTGCAAATGCAAGAGTTTTTCTGTTAAAATTCCACCAACAGTCTCAAATATTAACAGGAGATGCCTTATGTCTCTAACAGTTGAAGACTTGGAAAAAGTCCAAACCCAACTAACAGAAGCACATTTAGACTACCGAACCGAATTAGTTGACGGTAAAATTATTATCATGGGATTATCAGATCATACCTCGGAAGTTATTATTGCCCGATTAATATTTTTCTTGCAAAACTGGGTGATACCAAGAGCGTTAGGTTATGTTACTGGATCGGGTGCAGGTTTTCGTCTCCCAGACGGCAACTTACGCGGTCCTGACGTATCCTTCGTTCCCGCTGCCAAGATGTCTTCCTCCCCCCGCTCTTTTGCCGAAATCGTTCCTGACTTAACTATCGAAGTCAGGTCAGCATCAGATAACATTAGACCTCTAGTTCTTAAACTGCAAAGATTTATCGAGTTAGGTAGTCAAGTAGGTATTTTAGTAGACCCGAAAAACTTGACCGTAACCGTATATCGTGCTTCTGGGGAACCAATAGTTTTAACCAATGAAGATATATTGACTATTCCGGAATTATTACCCGGTTGGGAACTGCCAATATCAGAAATTTGGCCGCCAGTTTTCGAGTAAAAAGGAGCGTTTTCGGTTGCCAGAGCCGACCGGAAGAGGTCGCCATGGAATTGTACTCTATGA
>NZ_JAAHHT010000133.1 GCF_010672085.1 Okeania sp. SIO3I5 | reverse complement strand
GGTGATGTCCTCCCCCTGTGTTGACATTGATAATAACAAAATTCTCCTAGCTTGTCAAGGGCCTATGAATGTTTAGCTTATGAAGGTATCCGAATCCTGGCCCAGGCTTTCATCCCGACGCTCCCCTCCCCCCTTCCAAAGGGGGGTTAGGGGGGATGGAGAGCGCGGGACTTCCCGCCAGGAAAGTTAAACTGCTTCAAGGTCGTCCTGAGTTACGGTTGCGAGTGGGAAAATATCGGGTGCTTGTTTATGGAAGATCGAGAAAACCGAGTATATGTTGTGACTACTATTGGTTCTCGTGGCGATGTGTATAAGTGATAGAGGAATATCCGACAAAAAGTCCTTCTTTACCAAGGGGGATTAACAAAATCTAGCTTAGAAGCTGTTTGTAAACTTATAAAAACCCCTCTCCAAACCTCTCTCCTGCTTTTGAGAGAGGTTTTGAAACCCCCATTCCCTCCCCCCTTACAAAGCTATCCCTTATAAGGAACTCCTGAAACCCTTGTGGGAGGGTGGGGAGGATGGGGAGGTGTGGGAGGAGGGGGAGGAAGAATCCCACCTACAATCATCAAAAAAATGTCTAATTCAATACACTTTTCTGCTGAAAAAGCCGTTTATTAAGCATGAACATAACTTGTCATTAATGCCCAAGTTTTATGTTAAGAAAGATGTTTATAAAGCATAGCTTACAAAGGGGGGTAGGGGGGATAGGAAGGGGGGATAGGAAGGGGGGATAGGAAGGTTAGGTTTTGAGGATGCATCGGTTCTATGCAATACTTGTCAAACAGGTTCTTAGACCAGTTGATATAAAAAATTAAAATTAACTTTCTCAAAAAAACAATGACTAACAGAATACTTAGGCATCGTTATCAAATTATCTCTGAGTTAGGAAAGGGTGGTTTTGGAACAACTTATTTAGCTGCCGATCAAGACCTTCCTAATCATCCTCAATGTGTGGTTAAACAACTAACTCCATCAGACCCACGACCAGAAGTTTTTCAAGTTGCTAAAACTTTATTTGATAAGGAAGCAAAAACATTACAACGTCTGGGAAAACACGAGCAACTTCCTCAGTTATTTGCCTACTTTGAAGAGGGTGGGCAATTTTATTTAGTTCAAGAATTTATTGAAGGTAATGATTTAACAAAAGAAATTTATCCTGGTAAAAAATTTAGTGAAAAACAAGCCATTCAACTATTAACTGAAATCTTAGAAGTTTTAAAATATGTACATGAGGAAAATGTCATTCATCGTGACTTGAAACCTCAGAATATTATGCGGAGAAAATCTGATGGAAAAATAGTTTTAATTGACTTTGGGGCAGTCAAAGAAATTAAAGTGTTATCTCTAACAGGTGAAGGTATTATAACTACAACAATAGCAGTGGGAACTCCTGGATATATGCCCACTGAACAAGCAGCAGGTCAACCGAGGTTTTGTAGCGATATTTATGCTGTGGGAATAACGATTATTGCAGCATTAACAGGAATGTCAGCAAATCAATTACCGAAAGACGATTCAACAGGTGAAATTATCTGGAAAAACCAAGTTAATGTCAGTGAAAAATTTGCTCGTGTTCTAGATAAAATGGTGTTGTATGATTGGAGAAATCGTTATCAAACCGTTGATGAAATAATTCCTCTACCACCTCCACCTCCCCCCAACAGTTGGGTCAAAAAAGTCTTAGGTGGCAATGGGGTCAAAGTCTTAGGTGTTGGTATTGGCAGTGCTGTCCTTGCTTTGATAATAGCTTCTATCAAGGGTAAAGCACTAATCGGAGACTACTCTCAACTAGAAGTGCTGCTTGCAGAAGAAAAGTGGAAAGAAGCAGATATAGAAACAGAAAAAATTATGCTTCAAGTTGCAGATCGAGAAAAAGAAGCATGGTTAGACCATGACTCAATAGATAAGTTTCCTTGTCAAGACCTCAAGAAAATAGACCAACTTTGGGTCAAAAGTTCTGATGGGCATTTTGGTTTTAGTATACGAAAACCAATCTATTTAAAAACAGGAAATCAGCTAAGAATTTTTCGACAGGAATCGTATGAGCGTTTTGGCGAAGAAGTTGGATGGCGCAAAAATGGGGAGTGGTTAACATATCCTGAGTTAGGCTTTAGTTTAAATTCCCCAGAAGGTCATCTTCCTGCTCCTCATCGTAAAAGAACAACTGCTCAGTTTGCTCCACACGCTTTTCTGCTGGATAGGTTAACTAAATGTGAGGCAGATTACTCTCAACTAGAAGTGCTGCTTGCAGAAGGAAAGTGGGAAGAAGCAGACAGAAAAACAGAAAAAATTATGCTTCAAGTTGCAAACCGAGAATCAGAAGGATGGTTAGAAAAGGCTGCAATATATAACTTTTCTTGTTCAGACCTCAAAAGAATAGACCAACTTTGGGTCGAAAATTCTAATGAACATTTTGGTTTTAGCGTACAAAAATCAATCTATTTAGATACAGGAAATAAACTAGGAAGTTACAAAAAGGAATTTTATGAACGTTTTGGCGAAGAAGTTGGATGGCGCAAAAATGGGGAGTGGTTAACATATCCTGAGTTAGTCTTTAGTTTAAATTCACCAAAAGGTCATCTTCCCGCTACCCATCGTAAAAGAACATCTTCGGCAATTGCTCAGTATGCTTTTCTGCTGGATAGGTTAGCTCAATGCAATAATCAATAAATTTTCTTTAAACCTCGCTTTTAAGGGCGAGGTTTTGTTTAATTAAAATTCAAGCGTTTTTCAAGTTAGTAAGGTACAGTTTTATCTTTGTTTAACATTATCAATAAAATCAGTTTAATTTGATTATTGCTATACTATAATTTAAAGTAATCATTTTTTTCAATAAAGCAATTATGAATGAATCCAAATTACTAACTGTAAAATTAATTTCCCTAGATTATAATCGCCTAGCAAAAGAAGCTCAAAAATTAAATTTACCCATAAATATATGAGCTTAATTAAGATTACTTAAATTCAGTATAGAAGAAATTCCACCTCAATTTGAGCAACAAAAAGCCAGAGAAGCGATCGCCCGTTTACGGGAAATTAGCAAAAATTTGTCTCCTGTAGATAGAGTAGCGATCGCCCGTGAAAGTCGAGCTGTAAATATTGGGAACAGTAGCGATCGCTCCTCTACATTTGTTGAGTAGAGGAACGTTCGAGTTTTTGTCTGTTTAACTTTTAAGCAAATCTATAACTACAACTGTTCTGGATCGACACCAAGAGAACGCAACATTTGTTCAAGTTGTTCAGCTCGTCGTTCTTGCTGTTCAGCACGTTGTTCTTGCTGTTCAGCACGTTGTTCTTGCTGAAGTTCTCGCTCTTCAGGAGTCATAAACCTATTGCCTTGAGAGTCATACCAATACAACCACTCTCGTTCGCAGTTATCGTTATAACCAACTTCCGATCCTATCCCCAGACCTATTTCTGGCATCCAGACGGGATTTCCTTGTAAACGTTGGTATACTCCATTTAATAAACGATACACTTCAAAACGCTTATGTTTGTCTCGCTTAGAATAATCTGGGTTATAGATAACATAATACAATACCCCTAACCGAGCGTAATCAATCATTTTTTCATCGTATTCATCTCCATAAGTTTTAGAAACAATTTCCAATACCAGTATCGGAACAATATAATTTTCCTCCCAAAGAATGTAGGAAGGTCGCAATTTATTATTTTTCAGTCGTGGAACTCCCACACTGAGGAAAGCATCAGGAACTATAGCAACTCTCGGATTCGATCCGGTGGTGTGGAAAATTCCCATATTTACGCCAAAAAACCAATCAGAGCGATCGCGCCATAACCGATTTAGAATTGTTCTTAGCAGGTTAGGAATGAGGATTTGTATTTCATGATCCACGGGTTTATCGTCTGAGTCTGGTAATTCGTCACTTGATGGTAGGTTGAGTAATTGATTGTAGTTTACCATAATAATTTGGTTGTGACCGGACTGTTTGATTTTAGCAAGTAAATAATATATTACGAGTACATTGAGTTACAAAAACTCAATATTATTGTACATAGTGAAGCGAACCCAAGAATTATACATCCTAATTCCTATTTGCTAATTAAAATGAGTCGCGATAGAACGACCTTCCGCGCTCCGGGAACGCGACTCATTTCAAGAAATTGTCATCAAGTTTTTGTCTGTTTAACTTTTAACTTGAGCGATCGCTATAATTGTTCTGGATCGATACCAAGGGAACGCAACATTTGTTGAAATTGTTCAGCACGTTGTCGCTGCTGTTGAGCTTCTTGTCGTTCCTGTTGAAGTTCTTGTTGAAACTGTTCAGCACGTTGTCGCTGCTGTTGAGCTTCTTGTTGAAATTGTTCAGCACGTTGTCGCTGCTGTTGAGCTTGTAGTTTTTGCTGAAGTTCTCCCTCTTCTGGTGTCATAAACCTGTTCCCTTCAGAGTCATACCAATACAACCACTCTTGTTCGGAACGGTAATGGTTACCAAATTCAGTTCCTATCCCCAGACCTATTTCTGGCATCCAGACTGGATTTCCTTTTAAACGTTGGTATGCTCCATTTAACAAACGATACACTTCAAACCGTTCGTGTTTGTCTCGCTTGGAATAATCTGGGTTATAAATAAGATAATACAAGACTCCCAACCGAGCGTAATCAATCATTTTTTTATCGTATTCCTTGCCATAGGTTTGAGAAACAATCTCCAATACGAATATGGGAACAATATAATTTTCCTCCCAAAGAACATAGGAAGGTCGCAATTTATCATTTTTTCGTCGTGTAACTCCCAAACTGAGGAAACCATCAGGAACTATAGGAACTCTAGGACTAGAACCGGTGGTGTGGAAAATTCCCATATCCACGCCAAAAAACCAATCAGAGCGATCGCTCCATAACCGATCTAAAATTAGCAGTAGCAGGTTAGGAATTAGGTTTTGTATTTCATTATCCACGGGTTTGTCGTCTGAGTCTGGTAATTCGTCACTTGATGGTAGGTTCAGTAATTCGTTGTAGTTTACCATAATAATTTGATTGTGACATTTGAGTTATTTTATTTTAGCAAAAAAAGTCTTTCTCTGTTTATTGCTATACTATAATTCAAAGTAATCATTTTTTTCAATAAAGCAATTATGAATGAATCCAAATTACTTAGGACTTATGCAAAGAAACCCGGTTTCTACGATCAATTGTTGTTTTTGACAATAAACATCTACGAGAAACCGGGTTTCTGGGTTCGTCTGCGTAAGTCCTGTTACTAACTGTAAAATTAAGTTCTCGATTATTATAATCGCCTAGCAAAAGAAGCTCAAAAATTAAATTTACCCATAAATATATGAGCTTAATTAAGATTACTTAAATTCAGTCTAGAAGAAATTCCACCTCAATTTGAGCAACAAAAAGCCAGAGAAGCGATCGCTGGTTTACGAGAAATAGGCAAAAATTTTTCCCCTGTAGATAGAGTAGCGATCGCCCGTGAAAGTCGAGAAGATTTAGAGCAAAGCTATATTTTTTAGCTAATAATGAATGTTGTCATTAATTTTAATTGCCAATCTTAGCTATTAAACCATTTAATAAATTTCATCATGGGAACCAATATCAATCAAAACAATTCAAGATTCTTCTGAATCTTCATCCTCAACAAAATTAAAAATAATACGACAATCATAAGCAACTGAACAAGACCATAAACCTTGCAAAGAACCAGTCAATTTATGAGATTTGAGGGATGGAGTAAATGGGTCATTACCTAGTAAATACAAAGCATTAATAATCTTTTCCTGAAGTTCAGGATTTTTTTTAATTAATTTCCTAAAAGCACGTTGAAAACGATTATTCCAAACTATCTTCCTCATCCAATAAATCGGCAATCAAATCATCCACAGTTCCTATTTTTGCTGTTCCTTATTTGAAAGATTCTAAAATAGCTTGAGCATCATTAGCAATCTCCAAACGTCGCTTTTCAATTCTTCTTTTTTTGATTAGCTCAAATAAATAATCTTGCTCATCAATAGAAAGTTTTTCAACAGAATCTATAATTTCTTGAAAAGATATTGTACTCATATTTTTTGTATACTCCTTAAAATTAGTTGAATTTGATTATTACTATACTATAATTTAAAGCAATCATTTTTTTCAATCAAGCAATGATGAATCAATCCAAATTACTAACTGTAAAATTAAGTTCTCGATTATTATAATCGCCTAGCGAAAAAAAACTCAAAAATTAAATTTACCCATAAATATATGAGCTTAATTAAGATTACTTAAATTCAGTCTGGAAGAAATTCCAGCTCAATTTGAGCAACAAAAAGCCAGAGAAGCGATCGCTGCTTTACGGGAAATAGGCAAAAATTTATCCCCTGTAGATAAGGATTAATTTTGATGATTATAGCATTTTTTTGCAGAAAGGGAAGTGGGGAGCGATCGCTTTTCAGATCGATCAACTATATCCTCATAACCAAAACCCTTTCAATAATGGATAATGGATAATTACCTCTCCCTAAATGGGAGGCTTTAAACCTGAATTATTTAATTATTTAATTGTTTAATTGTTTCGGTAAGGGCAAATGGCCATTATCCCCTACAAAAGTTAAAAGTAATCTCTGATAATATAATGTGTATCAACTGTCAAAATTCCCGATCTATATTTACATAAACCTGAAATTTGTTGTAAGTATTTGTTGGGTTTCCTGCGTCAACCCAACCTACAAGTTAGTAAATCTTTGTTGGGTTTCGTGCCTCAACTCAACCTACAAATAAGTTAAAATATTTCAATGTAAACCCAACTCAAAAAAAATCAAGAAAACAATCATGGTAGACCTCACAATTAAACTCTGAAACTCTTCCCTATTGCCCATTGCCTATTCCCTATTCCCGAAAAGCGGTAAGATTTTTATACACAAATATATTAGAGGATTGCTATATTCCCTGTTCCCTAAAAAAACAATGACTAACAAAATACTTATCAATCGTTATCAAATTATATCTGAGTTAGGAAAAGGTAGTTTTGGAACTACTTACCTAGCAGTTGATTTAGACTCTCCTAATCATCTTCAATATGTTGTTAAACAACTAGCTCCATCAGACCCCAGACCGAAAGTTTTTCAAGTGGCTAAAAAATTATTTGAAAAAGAAGCAAAAGCTTTACAAAATTTGGGTAAACATAATCAAATACCTAAATTTTTTGACTACTTTGAAGAGGGAGGACAATTTTATATTGTACAAGAATTTATTGAAGGAAATGACCTAGGAAAAGAGATTTATTCTCAAAGTATTTTGACAGAAAATGAGACCGTTCAACTATTAATTGAAATCTTAGAGGTTTTAAAATATGTACACCAACAAAATGTAATTCATCGTGACTTAAAACTTCAGAATATTATGCGGAGAAAATCTGATGGCAAAATTGTCTTAATAGATTTTGGAGCGGTAAAAGAAATTAAAGGATTAACAGTCACAAGTTCAGGTCATGCAACTACAACAATAGCAGTGGGAACTACTGGATATATGCCTAGCGAACAAGCAGCAGGTAAACCTAAGTTTTGTAGTGATATTTATGCTGTCGGAATGATAGGTATTGAAGTATTAACAGGAATGCGGGTAAATCAGTTTTCTGAAAACCCATCTACTGGTGAACTGATCTGGAAAAACCAAGTTAATGTGAGTAATAATTTGGGTTTAGTTCTCGATAAAATGGTTACTGAATATTGGAAAAATCGTTATCAAACTGTTGATGAAGTGATGGGGGAATTAAGGAAGATTGTTAAACCCACACCTTCTAAAAAACGTTTGCTAATTCCTTCTCGTATTGTTACTTCTCGTATTGCTGCTGCTTTGGGTATTGTTGCTGTGGGTGGTATTGCTTCTGTTATCTTTGCTTCTATGTTATCAAAAGGAGTCATAGAAGCAGGAGAAGGGCAAGATGTGGAGGCAATGTACAATAGTTTGGATGCTTTGGCAGAAGCAGGACAATGGCGCAACGCAGATCGACAGAATTGGCAATTAATTAACCAAATTGGCGATCGAGATGGGGATTACTCTTACATATCTGTGTCAGAGGCAAAGCAATTTTCTTGCCCAGATTTGCAGCGAATTAATAAAATTTGGACACAAAGATCGAACGGCAAATTTGGCTACACTGCCCAACTTCAGGTAATTGATGGCAATGGGGATACCCTGGAAGCTTTTCGAGACAATGTTCAAGCTTGGCGAAGGTTCGCGATCGCTGTAGGATGGAAAACAGGAACAGATAAGGATGATGATGGTTATCTCTCAGATAACGAACTTCAGTTTACAATAGATGCTCCAAAGGGACATCTCGGTACCGACGGTGAGAATTTTGATTTAATTATCACTCGCGCTGCCAATTGTGAATTATGATATAAAGAGATTTGAAAAATTATTTCAACTCTATTTGCATAGCTTAATCTTCCTAAGAACTAATATTAATTACAGTGCTTTTCAGATTGATGACCTCACGTTATAATCAAAACCCTGTAGGGGCGATTCGCTTAATTAGGAGCATGACCTTAGGAAATCGCCCCTACAGTGGTCTACCGAAATGAAAACCGCTGTAAGTTTTGCTGAATTTTTGTTTTTTATTTATGAACAGTATATTACGAGTTAAACTGCTAAGACTGATACTCCTGAGTGTCATAATCTTTATTGTCATTGCTTGTGGTGAAAATTCTCCTATTAATGGTGACGCTATTTCAGAGCGTATTACATTTGGAGAAATATCCTTAGCAAATCCAGAGGAAGTTAGACCTGAAAGAGAAAGAGGAATTAATTCAATTGCCAATGGAAATTACGATCAGGCATTTAGAACTTTAACTAATTACTTGGAATCAACACCCAATGATCCAGAAGCACGAATTTTTCTGAATAATCTAGAAGTTGAAAAAAATAAAAAACCTTACCACGTTATTGCTGTATCTATGCCAATTAGTAGTAATTTGAATGCTTCTCTGGAAGTTTTGCGTGGAGTTGCTCATGCTCAGTATGATTGGAATTTTTCTAAATCGGGTGGTGAAGGAATGTTGAAAATAGCAATTGCTGATGATGATGATAATAACCCTAATAATGGTACGAAAATTGCCGAAGAAGTTGCCACAGAGTTAGGGAAGAGAAAGGAAATTCTAGGAGTAGTTGGTCACTACTCAAGTGACGCTTCCCTAGCAACAGCAAATATTTACAAGGATAACCAACTTGTATCGATATCTTTTAGTACCTCTGTTGAGCTAACAAATTACAGTCCTTATTTTTTTCGCACCGTACCTAACGATCAAGCAGCTGCAAAAGCTTTAGCAAAATATGCTCAGACTGAGTTAAACTCAGTAAAAGCAGTGGTATTTTATAACTCAGATAGCAAGTACAGCAAATCGCTAAGTCAAGAATTTATCTCTGAGATAGGGAGAAGGAATATTATTCTGAGAGAAGACCCAGATTGCGATCTATCTACATGGTCAAAAAATCCTGAAGATTGGCGTGATCAAGCAACTAAAGTTCTCAATAGGGCAAAAGATTCAGCAAATGTGTTGATGCTAGCTCCCACTACAGGTTATTTAGATCGAGCTCTGGAAATACTTCAGGTTAATCAAGGGAATTTACCAGTATTAGGTGGGGATGAGGTTTACTCTGCAAAGACTCTTGAGAAAGGTCGAGATAGTGCTGTAGGAATGATTGTAGCTATAGCATGGGATATTGAAGTAAATGAGACTAACTCAGATTTTCCAGAACGCTCTCAAAAACTTTGGGGAACTTCAAGCGTGAATTGGCGAACAATTACTGCGTATGATGCAGTTCAAGCTCTTGGGAAAGCAATTGACGATCAAGCTCAACCAACTCGTGAAGGTGTTCGGGAGGAGTTATCATCAAACTTTTCTACACCTGGAGCATTCAAAACAGTTAAATTTTTAGACACTGGGGATTATGATGGTGATATTCAATTAGTAAAAGTGGTTAAAAAAGGTTCTGGGTATGACTTTGTACCTATTAATCCTTAGACTTCTTGCAGAAGTCAGGGAATAGGGAATAGGGAATAGGGAATAGCGGTGCGACCCCGCGACGACGACAGCTCGCTTGCGGAACGCGCACCAAGAGAGGGAATGAAATTGTTGATTTCATATCTTGAATTGATTTCATTTTTGATTTTTGGAGATGTCTCTTAAGGAAATCATACCGTTTCACGGAGGTCAAAAGTCAATATTCAAAAGCCAAAAATCAGATTTATAGACTCAGAACTTCTAGCTACAGTCATTTCAGGAAATAATTTTACATCTAAAGACTGTAAATTATGATATAAAAAGAGTTGAAAAACTTTTTCAACCTCTTTCTTTTTAGAACTAGGGGAGAATTCAATTATCCATTATTGATAATGGATAATGGATAATTACCTCTCCCTAAAAGGGAGAGGATTGACCAAGAAGGAAAAAATTTATTTTTTTCCCCTTTATTGGGGAGGCTTTAAACCTGAATTATCTAATTATTTAATTGTTTAATTGTTTAATTATTTCGGTAAAAACATAAATATAGGTTAATCCTCCTAATAACTAATATTAGTTGATTTTAGCTAAATTTTTATTATTTCTACTTATGAACAAGATATTACGAGTTAAACCGCTAAGACTAATACTCCTTAGTTTCATAGTCTTTGTTGTCGTTTCTTGTGGCGATCTCAATCCTTATAGACCTAGTGGTGAAACTGAAACTATTTTGGAGAATACTAGCGCTATTTCAAAACGTATTACATTTGGAGAAAAATCCTTAGCATTTGGTCAAGAGAGCTTTAATCCTCAAAGAGAAAAAGCAGTTCGTTCAATTGCTGATGGTGAAGATGATACTGCAACTAGAATTTTAACTGATTACTTGAAATCAAAACCTAACGATCCAGAGGCACGAATTTTTCTGAATAATCTCAAAGTTAAAAATCCCTACCATACTATAGCTGTATCTGTACCAATTAGCAGCAATTTGGGTGCTTCTCAGGAAATTTTGCGTGGAGTTGCCCATGCTCAGTCTGATTGGAATAATTCTAGGTCAGTTAGTGGAGGAATGCTGAAAGTAGCAATTGCTGATGATGATGATGATAACCCTAATAACGGTACAAAAATTGCCGAAGAAGTTGCTACAGAGTTAGCAAAAACAAAGGAAATACTAGGAGTGGTTGGACATTACTCCAGTGATACTTCCCTAGCAACTGCCAATATTTACGAAAAAAATCAGCTTGTATCTATTTCTCCTATTAGTACCTCTGTGCAACTGATAGATAACACTCCTTATTTTTTTCGTACTGTACCTAGCGATCGTGCTGCCGCACAAGCTTTAGCAAGATATGCTCAAGCTCAGTTAAATTCACCAAAAGCAGTTGTGTTTTATAACTCAGATAGCAACTACAGCAAATCACTAAGTCAAGAATTTATCTCGCTTTTAGGGACTTTGAATATTATTCGGCGGGAAGATCCAGATTGCGATCTATCTACATGGTCAAAAAATCCTGAAGATTGGGGTGAGAAAGCAACTGAAGTTCTCAAGAAGGCAAAAAGAGATTCAGCAAATGTGTTAATGCTAGCTCCCAGTTCAGGTTATTTAGATCAAGCTCTGGAAATAGTTCAGGTTAATAAAGGGAATTTACCAGTATTAGGTGGGGATGATGTTTACTCTCCAAGAACTCTTGATAAAGGTCGAGATAGTGCTGTCAAAATGGTTGTAGCTATAGCATGGGACATTGACGCAAATGAGACTGACTCAGATTTTCCCAAACGCTCTCAAGAACTTTGGGGAACCGCAAGTGTGAATTGGCGAACTATTACTGCGTATGATGCAACTCTAGCTCTTGCAAAAGCAATTGATGATCAAGCTCAACCAACTCGTGAAGGTGTTCGGGAGAAATTATCATCAAACTTTTCTACACCTGGAGCGTTCAAAACAGTTAAATTTTCAGACACTGGTGACTATGATGGTGATATTCAATTAGTAGAAGTGAAAAAGATTGGTTCTCAGTATGATTTTGTACCTCTAATGACATACCTGATAAATTAATGGCAAAAATTCAAGAATTAGTAGGTAAAGTAGGTTGGGTTAAGCGATAGCGCAACCCAACTCAAAAAAAACCAAGAAAACAATTATAGGCAACCTCACAATTAATGACATACCTGATGATTTAATGGCAAAAATTCAAAAATTAGCTAATAACAATAATCGCACCTTAAGGGAACAAGTTATTGTAGTCTTAAAAATAGTTTGACGAGAGGGAGAACTAATATTTATAGTTTCCCCAGATACAGATCTCTCCTAGGAAGACAGACGGAAAATGACACCGGAACTTATAGCCAGAATTGAACGTAATTTTCAAATTAATAAACTTCATCATGGGAGCTAATATCAATCAAAACAATAAAAGACTCTTCTGAATCTTCATCCTCAGTAAAAGTAAATATAATACGACAATCATAAGCAACTGAACAAGACCATAAATCCTGCAAAGAGCCAGTTAATTTATGAGATTTCAGGGATGGAGTAAACGGGTCATTACCCAGTAAATATAAAGTATTAATAATCCTTTCCTGAAGCTCAGGATTTTTTTTAATTAATTTCCTAAAGGCAAGTTTAAAACGATTATCCCAAACTATCTTCATCATCTTGCTCATCTAATAAATCGGCAATCAAATTATCCACACTTCCTATTTTTGCTGTTCCTTGTTTGAAACGTTCTAAAGTAGCTTGAGCATTAACAGCAATTTCTAAACGTCGTTTTTCAATTCTTCTTTTTTTGATTAGCTCAAACAAATAATCTTGCTCATCAATAGAAAGTTTTTCAATAGAATCTATAATTTCTTGAAAAGATATCATACTCATATTTTTTGTATATTACTCTCTTAGTTTTTAAGTTCCTTATCAATAAAATCAGTTGAATTTAATTATTACTAGACTATAATTTTAAATAATCATTTTTTTTCAATAAAGTAATTATGAGTCAATCAAAATTACTCACTGTAAAATAAGGGGGAACGTTTTTGGAGCGTCAACTTCAGTAGGGGCGAATGGCCAGCAAGTCCCTACTGACTTCTGACTTCTTTGAAAGGCCCACTTTACCGAAATCCAGTTTAGTGTAATTTTCCTGGATTTCTTTTAAAATGATCGAAAATTAGAGAATCAATTCCCCTGACAATATTTAAAATATTAAACAACCTTATACCATTTTATAAAATTCAAAATTCAAAATTCAAAATTCAAAAAATCAGATTTTATCGGCTCAAAACTTTGACACTGTAGTAATTTCAGGAAATTATTTCACATCCAATTTAAAAGTGAATTAGTATTAAGTTATTTTGTAATTCCTGACTCCTAAAAATTCAGATAAATTCATCATAAATTCATCAAAAAAACAATGACTAACAAAATACTTAGACACCGCTATAAAATTTTATCAGAATTAGGTAAAGGTGGTTTTGGCACCACTTATTTAGCTACCGATATAGACCTTCCTAATCATTCTGAATGTGTGGTTAAACAACTTGCTCCATCTGACCCCAGACCAGAAGTTTTTAAAGTTGCTAAAACTTTATTTAAAAAAGAAGCAATTACATTACAACGTTTGGGAGAACATAATCAAATTCCCAGATTATTTGCCTACTTTGAAGAAGAGGGACAATTTTATCTGGTTCAGGAATTTATTGAAGGTAACGATCTAACAAAAGAGATTCATCCAGAGCAAAAAATTACTGAAGAACAAGCTACTCAACTATTAATTGAAACCTTAGAAGTTTTAAAGTATGTACATCAACAAAATGTCATTCATCGTGACTTAAAACCCCAGAATATTATGCGGAGAAAAGATGATGGAAAAATAGTTTTAATTGACTTTGGAGCAGTCAAAGAAATTAAAGGATTAACTGTTACAACTGGAGGTCATACAACCCACACAATAGCAGTAGGAACTCCTGGATATATGCCTGGGGAACAAGCAGCAGGTCAACCGAGATTTTGTAGTGATATTTATGCTGTGGGAATGATGACTATTGAGGCATTAATAGGAATGCCCGCAAATCGATTAACTAAAGACTTATCAACAGGTGAATTGATCTGGAAAAACCAAGTTAATGTGAGTGAAAAATTGGGTAGAGTTCTCGATAAAATGGTTTCAGATTATTGGAGAAATCGTTATCAAACTGTTGATGAAGTAATGGTGGACTTAAATGATAATAATTATGGGGATAATCAATCCCAGGTAGAAACAGTTTTAACACAGAAAAATCAGACTTATAATGATAACGCTCAATCCCAGGCAGCAACAGTTGTAACCCCAAAAAATCAGCTTGATAATGAGGAACCTACTGTTGTTGCTTCTAATAATCAGCAACCTAATGATATTCGTTCTTGTCCCCAACCATTTACTCGTCCCCAACTTTCATCAATTCCCCCTCAAACTAGGGTCAAAATCGCCTTAGGTATTGCTGGCGCTGCTATTCTTGCTAGTATTATGATTATTCCTAATCTTTTCAAACCAAAAGAAATACATATTCATAGGCAAGTAGAAATATCGTTACCATCACCTACTGTCAACGAGCAAAACCAGGAAACATCTTCTCCATCACCATCACCTACTGTCAGCGAGCAAGACGGGGAAAAATTGTTACCACCACCACCACCACCACCATTACCTCCCCTTCCTCCCCTTCCTCCCCTCAATGAGGCCCAAAAAACAGAAATTAGAGAAAAAGTTCTCAATAAGCTGGAAACAGTTTCACCTGCAACAACTCCTAATACTATCTCCTACGCTACAAATATTTCTGAAATTAACACCCTTAATGCTCATAGCGACTGGATTCGTTCTGTTGCGATCAGTCCGGATGGAAAGACTATTGTTAGTAGTAGCTATGACAAAACTATTAAGGTTTGGGATTTAGCAACTGGTAGTCTCAAGAGAACTCTCTCTGGTAATCGTACGCCAGTTATTTTCGTTACTATCAGTCCCGATGGGCAAACAATTCTTAGTGGTAGCAATAATGGCACGATTAAGGTTTGGGATTTAGCAACAGGAAATCTCAAAACTACTATGAGTGGTCATACTAACTCGGTTTATTCTCTTGCCGTAACTCCTGACAGGCAAACTCTCGTTAGTGGTAGCGCTGATGGCAAGATCAAGGTTTGGGATTTGGCATCAGGAACTCTCAAAAATAGTATTACTGCTCATGGTAATGCTGTTTATTCTGTTGCTGTAACTCCTAACGGCCAAACTATTGTGAGTAGTAGCGGTGATGGTACGATTAAGGTTTGGGATTTAACAACAGGAACTCTCAAAGCTACTCTCAGAGGTCATAACAACCAAGTTTTTTCTGTTGCCATCAGTCCCGATGGGCAAACTGTTGTGAGCGGTAGTGCTGACCGCACGATTAAGGTTTGGGATTTGGCATCGGGTAATCTCAAACGGACTCTTGCTGGTCATAGCAAGGATATTTGGTCTGTCGCCATTAGCTCAGATGGGAAAACTATTGTTAGTGGTAGCGAAGACTATACTATTAAAATCTGGGATTTGGCAACAGGAACTCTCAAGGATACTCTGACAGGTCATACACAGGTGGTTACATCTGTTGCGATTGGTGCCAATGGGCAGAATATTATTAGTGGTAGCGATGACAAAACTATTAAAGTCTGGGGTAAATTAAACTAAGATACTCTACAGCAGTTTTCATTTCGGTAGACCACAGTAGGGACGTTCCATGGAACGTCCCTACTGGGTTTTGGTTGTGACGATGTGGTTTATCAATCTGAAAAGCGCTTTCAACAATTAATAATGAATAATGAATAATGAATAATTAATAATTATTAATTCTTGAAAAGAAGAGGATTGACTCAAAGGAAAGTTTTTATTTATTATCCCCTTAAAAGGAGAGGCTTTAAACCAAAACTTTTCGGTAAAGCCTCTCGTTTAAAGGAGAAAAAAGCGGTCGTTTGCGGAGCATTCCGTAATTATCAGGACTTACGAAAGGCATTATATATATATAGAGTCTTGGTGCGTTACGCTAGCGCTAACACACCCTACCAATAGCGTTCATGCTTCAACAATGAATAATTAATAATGAATAATTAATAATTACCTCTCCTTGAAAAGAAGAAGTAATTATTAATTATGAAAATTTTTATTTATTATCCCCTTAAAAGGGGAGGCTTTAAACCAAAATTTTTCGGTAAGTCCTAATTATTAATTATTAATTGTTAATTATTAATTATTTAACGGGACTTGCCAAATTTTAATCGTTTTGTCATTACTCCCACTCGCTAAACTCTTACCATCCTGACTAAACATCACCGAAAACACATCGCTCGCATGACTCTTCAGAGTTTCTAACAACTCCCCAGTAATAGCATCCCATAAATTAATACTGCCATTGCGATATCCACTAGCAACTATTTTGCCATTCGGACTAAATGCTACCGATAAAACATCACTCATACCATATTTCAAATTTTGTGTCGGTGTCGAAATAAGTTCCCCTCCATAAACCTGCCATAACTTAATCGTGCCATCCCGACTACCACTCGCCAATATTCCACCATCTGGACTAAAAGTTAGCGATCGCACCCAGTCTGAATGACCTTTAACTGAAAATAACTCTTTTGCCTTTTGCAGATTCCATATTTTAATGGTTTGGTCGCGACCCCCACTTGCCAAAATTCCACTATCTTGATTAAAAGCAACAGCATGAACTCGGTCTTCATGTCCGACTAGAGTAAACCAGCGCTTCGCCTTCTGCAAATTCCAAATTTCAATAGTTTTATCCCTACCCCCACTTGCCAACATTTGATTATCGGGACTAAACGCCACCGTATCCACCCAGTCAGAATGACCAAGCAAAGTAAACCAACGTTTGCCTTTTTTCATATCCCAAATTTCAATAGTTTTATCCCGACTGCCACTCGCCAACAGTTCCCCATCTTGACTAAATGCGACTGCTTGCACCGAGTCACCATGACCAGTGAGAGTAAACCAACGTCTGCCTTTTTTCATATCCCAAATTTCAATGGTTTTATCCCGACTAGCACTCGCTAAAGTTTCCCCATTCGGACTAAATGCTACTGAGTTTACCGAGTCAAAATGTCCGGTTAAGGTCAAGACACATTTCCAAGTTGACTGTTGCGGTTGAGGAATAACAGTCGGTTGCACAATATGAGGCGGTACAGTAATGGAATTTGTCTGTTGTTTAGTTTGGGGTTTCGGAGGTTGGTATGTTGGTATAGGTGCTCTCGCAGGAGTTTGAGATGTGGGTGTTCTGGTTGGAGATGGTGTAGGTGGAGAAATATTAGGGATATTAGGCAGTTTGATGTCTGGGTTTAATTCTTTCATTACTTCGGCAGCAGACTGGTAACGCATTTTGGGATTAGTTGCTAGCATTTTATCAAGAATTCTCGCTAACATACTATTAATAGATCGATCCACATAATCTCGCCATACCCATTGATCTTTCATCACATCAAATAGATCGAAAGGAGATACTTGAGTCAATAAATAAATACAAGTTACTCCCAAACTATAGATATCGCTGGCAAAAATTGCATGACCTCTTACTTGTTCTGGAGCGACATATTCGGGACTGCCAATAATTGTTCCTGGTTGCATTAAAGAAGTTCCAGTAATTACTTTCGCTGCACCAAAATCAACTAATACTAATTGATTGGTATTAGTCATCCATCCAGTAGTTTGTGGAGGTGAACTCCTGCGAATAATATTTTCTGGTTTTATATCCCGATGAATTACTTTATGTTCGTGAATAAACTGTAAAACTGGTAATAGTTCAGTCAAGATTTGTTTGATTTGATTACTATCAAACTGACCCTGTTTTATTGACTCTTGAGCTAAATTAGAACCGTCGATAAATTCTTGTACTAAATATTGATTATTATCCTGTTCAAAGTGAGCTAATAATTCGGGAATTTGTGGATGTTTACCAAGTTCATCTAATCTAACAGCTTCCTGTTGAAATAGTTCAGCAGCTTTTTTTGGGTCGCCACTATTTTGAGGTAAAAATTGTTTAATTACACAAGGGGGGTGAGAAGGTTTATCTTCATCTACGGCGAAAAATGTCCGACCAAACCCACCCCTACCGATAGGTTTAATAGGGCGATATCTTTCTCTGAGGAGCAACTTTGACCCACAGGCGAGGCAGTATAACGTCCCATCAGGATTTTGGGGATTTTGGCATTGGGGATTGAGGCAATAACTCATATTAACAATATTAGGCTACTATCTCTATATTAATTTAGGGAGTAGGGATTCAATAATTAATAATTAACAATTAATAATTAATAATTATTAATTACCTCAAAATAAGGTCTAAAACCTCCCTTTCTAAGGGAATAAAAAAATCAACATCTGTATTTCAATCCCAATAGTTCAGGCAGAGGTACTGTTAACGAAGTTAGAAGTTAGAAGTCAGAAGTCAGAAGTTATTTTTGTAACGGAGGTTTGATCCCCGCTCCAAAAATATTTCGCCAATCAAGGCGGGGTTTTAGACCCAATTATTTTGATAACTAAAATGCTCATGTCAATATTTTAAATTGGCATAATATCGTCGAGTTGCAGTTGTAAATTAGGGAGTAGGGAGTAGGGAATAGGGAATAGGGAATAGGGAATAGGTACTGATAACTGAAATGCCCCTGTCAATATTTTAAGTTGGCATAATTTCGTCGAGTTGCAGTTGTAAATTAGGAAATATATAAGAATAAATAGGCTCTCCCAAACGATATTGTTTTTGCTGATATACACCATTTACTAACTGGCAAATTGTGAAAGTAGGTTGTTGAGGATTACCAATAAATTGCAAACCACCCAATCCCATAAAATCCACAATCCAATATTCTGAAATATTTAAAAAAGCATATTCTTCTACTTTTCTAGCATAATCATCTTGCCAATTTGTACTGACAACTTCTGCAACAAGTTTAATGGTACTACCGTTACAAATTATTGGTTCTTTTTGCCAAAGAGGTTCTTTAATTAGTTCTGATTTATCTAAAATAATCACATCAGGACGTAGGGCAGTTGCTTGCGCAAATAAAGGTTTTAGTAAACAATTTTTGGGAATCAACCAGTTGAAATTATTCCGAAAAATTTCAACATAAATTCTACCAGCAATACTCCCAGCAACAGCTTCGTGATGGCCATTAGGCTGCATATCTCTTAGTTCTCCGTCAATGAGTTCATAGCTTGTATTATCTCCATATTGGATAATAAATTCTTCAAAGCTTAGTTGTTTAGATGAAGTATAGGTCATTTCAGTTATCAGTTATCAGTTATAGCAATACGATTTAAGTTGTGAGATACTGGAGACTTTTAGGGAACAGGCAACAGAGAATAGGGAAGAAGACAAAAACGAACATATTAGACATCTCCAGAAAAGAGGAAATACTTGACTGAGAATAGGAGAAAATAATTGATGATTTATGGATAAGAATTGAGTTTATTTTTTCTTGGTGGAGATATCTATTAAACATAATTTAGCTTTCTTATTATAGTTATTAGATACATATTAATTTTGATTTTCTAATAGTTCTAAAAATTCATCTACAACTTTATCAGGTTCTTGATAACATTTTTTCGAGTCAAACCGATGAACTCTGACACCATTTCGCTCAAAATCTCTTTCTCTTTCTTGTTCTTCTACTCGTCTTTCAGGTTTATGATAAAAACCATCAACTTCGAGAATTGCCCACTTAAAACCTTTGGTAGTTTTGTAGCAAATTAGGAAATCTGGTTCTTTATTTTCACGCCCTTTTTTTGTAGTGAGACGGGCGGCACTGTTAGGAAAAAAAAGTAAGTTTCTTTTGTCGAGTTCTTCTGCTATTTTAACTTCTGATTGAGAACGAAAATTGAGATGTTCCCATGTAATAATATTGTCTATTTTTAAACTTTTAAATCTGCCGTTATTTAATGGTAAGGAGTCGAGAATAGTTCCTGTAATATTAGCATTATCTAATCTGGCATTTGTTAAGTCTGCACCTGCTAAGTTGGCATTGGTTAAATTGGCATTAGTTAGGTTTGCTTCTGTGAGGTTAGCTTCGGCTAAGTTTGCTTTAGTTAAGTTGGCGTTTTGGAGGTTTGATTTTGTTAGGTTGGCATTGCATAAAGAAGCGTGAGCTAGTTTGGTGTTACTTAAGTTGGCACTACTTAAGTTAGCGTGTGGCAGATATGCCCAAATTAAGTTAGTATCACTCAAGTTAGCACCACTCAAGTTGGCATCACTCAAGTTTATATAGCTCAAATCAGCACTACTCAAATTAGCACCACTCAAACTGGCATCACTCAAGTTTGTATAGCTCAAATCAGCATTACTCAAATTAGCACCATTCAAATTAGCACCATTCAAATTAGCACTACTCAAATTAGCACCATTCAAATTAGCACCATTCAAATTAGCACCATTCAAATTAGCATCATTCAAGTTTGCACTACTTAATTCGGCACCACTCAAGTTTGTATCACTCAAGTTTGTATACATCAAGATGGCACTATATAAATTAGCAAAACTCAAGTCGGCAAAATGCAAGTCGGCACAACTCAAGCGGGCAAAAACTAAGTTAGCACGACTCAATTTTGTATGGATCAAGGTACTATTGTGTAACCAGGCATCATTCAAGTTGGCATTACTCAAGTCAGCATTACTCAATTGGGCATCACTTAATTGGGCATTACTCAAGTCGGTATTACCCAAGTTGATACCTCTCAAGTTGACATAATCCAAATCAACACCACTCAAATTAACACCCCGAAAATCTCTTTCTCCACTGTCGTAACGCCTAAAAAGTTGATCAATATCCATATCAAATCTCACATTATTAACAACTACTATATTATAATATTATAATTCTAAAAGCCAAACCAATAATATTTTCATTGTCAGAGCAATCCTAAATAAGTTGTAATATTTTATAGTAGGGGTTTGGTCTCCAAACCCTAGTATAAATGGGATTTTTCAACCAAACTCCTACAGTTTTCAACACACAAATAATTTAGGATTACTATAGAGCGATCGCCCATACAAAACTATAAGGTTTGAGTAAAATAATTTGATTATCCCAGTCCCAAAATTACTCAAGGATAAATTATAGGAACTCAAAATTAAATTTTGAATATGACTAGAAAATTAGCTTTCAAGCTTTTTCTTTAAAGGGGATAAAAAAAGAAAATTCAGTGCCTTATTGTTGTTGGGTTTCCTATGTCAACCCAACCTACGCTTATCAAGTTTATTGTACCATTCTATTCTAACGGTGCGTGACGGCCATAAGAATATAAATTTTCCAAGATAAAATTAAAAATGCCGTCACACACCCTACTTAATCTTTTGACTTTTAGCGTTCATTTATTGTAAACTTTACTCATAATAACTAACCCAAACCAACTATTATCAATGACGGCAAATATTCCCAATCAATTCATAGAACGATCGCCCCTATCAGTAGCAGGAATTACTTTTTATATCAAAGATATTTTAGAAGAAGATTACCAACTTCAACAAATATCAGTTATGGGAGAAGTCTCTAGCGCCAAGCTAAATTCAGGAAATTTATATTTCACCCTTTCTGAACCAGATAATTCTGCCTCTATTCCCTGTGCTATTTGGAGAAGTACCCTCAAAAATATTGATCATCAACCTGAAAAAGGAGAACAAATAATCGTCACAGGTAGAATTAGTCTTTATCCTCCTAGAGGCGACTATAAATTAATAGTTAATACTGTCTTTCTTGCCGGAGAGGGAATCCAAAATATCCGCTATTTACAACTTCGTTCTCGTCTAGAAGCAGAAGGTTTATTTGACCAAGAAAATAAGCAAATTATCCCTGAATTTCCTCAAACAATTGCCGTTGTTACCTCGAATACTGCTGCTGCCTGGGGAGATATTCAACGCACAATTAAACAACGCTTTCCTTTTGTGAAAATATTATTATCTCCAACATTAGTACAGGGAGAATTTGCTCCTCCTGCCATAGTTGAAGCTATAAAAAAAGTTGAATTAGACGGACGTGCCGAAGTAATAATTTTAGCAAGAGGGGGTGGAGCAGTAGAAGATTTATCCTGTTTTAATGATGAAAGAGTTATTAGAGTAATTGCTGATTGTAAAATTCCAATTATTACGGGTATCGGTCATCAAAGAGATGAAACTTTAGCAGATTTAGTGGCAGATTATTCTGCTCATACTCCTACCGCAGCAGCAGAAAAAGTTGTGCCTGATCAAAATCAACTTTATGCCGAACATTCTCAAAGAGTTGAAAGAATTATTGATGCTTTGAGAGCTAGGTTTGATGAAGAAAAAGCAAATTTAAAGTCTCTGAAAAATCGTCTGAAAAATATTCCTCAAACTTCCCGAACTTTGGATAAAGCAACTTTTAAATGTCAGATGTTAAGGCAAAAGTTAGCAGCAATTGACCCTAAAGCAGTTTTATCTAGAGGTTATGCAGTTGTGCAAAAAAATGATGGTAAGTTGGTAAATTCAACGTCGGATTTAACAACTGACCAAGAATTGATAATTCAGTTAAATCATGGTAAGGTAAAAGTTAAAATTATGGATATTTTAGAATCTGACACTCTGGAGTAAAAAAATGGAATTTGATTATGAGGAAACTGTCATTAATATTGAAGAGATTATTAGTGAAATTGAATCGGGAGAACTGACTTTGCAAGAAGTATTTGAAAAGTTTTCTCTTGCTGTGGCAGATTTGCAAAAGTGTGAAGTTTTTCTCACTCAAGGTGAACAAGAAATGAATTTATTGATTGAAACTTTGGAGGATGGCACACAAGGATTTGGCCACGGATATACGGATTCATAAGGATAAATATCTGAAGCTTTTCTCTTTCAAAGTCAACAAGAAATTAATTTATTAATTGAAACTTTGGAGGATCATTTTTAGTAGGGATGGCACACAAGGATTTGGCTACGAATGTACGGATTAGTATGGAGATTCATAAGGATAAATATCTGAAGCTTTTCTCTTTCCAAGTCAACAACAAATTAATTTATTAATTGAAACTTTGGAGGATGATTTTTAAGCCATGGCACACAAGGATTTGGCCACGGATATACGGATTCATAAGGATAAATATCTGAAGCTTTTCTCTTTCCAAGTCAACAAGAAATGAATTTATTAATTGAAATTTTGGAGGATGATTTTTAAGCCATGGCACACAAGGATTCTGCCACGGATATACGGATTCATAAGGAGATTCATAAGGATAAATATCTGAAGCTTTTCTGTTTCCAAGTCAACAAGAAATGAATTTATTAATTGAAATTTTAGAGAATAGTGAGCTACAGTTTAATACTAATCTCTATTCCCTATTCCCTATTCCCTATTCCCTAAAACTAATAGACATCTCCAAAAGTAAAAAATAAAATCGATTATTATCCATAAATCATCAATTATTATTCCCTGTTCCCTGTTCCCTGTTCCCTCTTTTCTGGAGATGTCTAATAATTATAAAAATGAAAATTTACCGTTAATTAGTAATTTTTCCTCATCCCCTTTCTGAATTTGAAAATTTCCAAAAGACTCTTCTTTTAAGATTGGAGAAATTAATTTTACATCAGTAAATTGATTTAAAGACATATCTTTTTCACAAGAAAATCCGTTGTTTATCGGATAAAAATCCTCTTTTGTACTGTTATTGATTTCCATCAAAAATATCGCAGGCATTTCTGGATTTGTGAAATAGGAACTGTGCATATAGATAGTGAAACTTTTACCATATAAATTGTATTGAGGTTGATAGAGTTCAAAATCATTTTTCTCTATCTCTGAAAGTTCACCTCTAAATCCTATTCCATAAGGGGAACCAGATTTATTTCTGAAATTATCCACCCTTTGATGAAATTTAAGAAAGTTTTTCAAGGACTCTTCTCTACTTCTCAGATATATTAGTTCTAAAAAATTCTTCTCAAAAAAAATCAACCTTGAGCTGGTTCCTTGCTCAGTATGCTCCCCAATTTCAGAAGGAGAAAATCCCAGTGATAATATTTTGTTTATGGCATCAGTATCATCTTCAACAATTCTAAAAACATGGTCTACTTCCAGATTTTCATACATATTTGAAATCCTCCTTAAAGTTCTGGTAGTAGTATAAGCGATCGCTAAAAAAAAATCAACTATCAACTATCAATTATCAATTATCCATTATCCATTATTTTTAAACCAACCTTAACCTAAAAAAAAGACTTTAAAAGTTATCATACTAAAGTCGATTATTCCTAAATATATGACTATCGCAGAAGTAACTGACCGTAATAACAATGATATCTCCCTCGGTGATACAACCACCGTAGAAGGAGTAGTCATAGGAGACTTCCAAGGTAGCGATGAAATGAATGGTTTTTTCATCCAAGACCCCAATGGTGCGCCTGACTCCCCTTCCTCTAATGGAATATTTGTCTTTGTTCCCGAAGCAAATGAAGATTTTTTTGGCTTTGATGTAGAAGTGGGGCAAACAGTAGAAGTCACTGGAGAAGTTGCCGAATTTAACGGACGTCGCCAACTTGATTTTATCAGCGATATTTCCATTCTCAACGACGAAATTAACGCCATCGAACCCACAGTTATTAACTTTCCCGAAGCTACAGATGGAGAATTAGAACGTTTTGTGGGAACCCTGGTCACAATACCTCAAGAAATGACTGTCAGTCAAAACTTTTTCTTAGGACGTTACGGTCAGTTAACTTTATCTTCTCCTGACGAAAACGGTATTCCCGGTCGTCTATTCCAACCTACCCAATTATTTACTCCGGGAAGTGACGCTGCTAACCAGTTGTTCTCGGATAATGCGGAACGGTTATTAGTATTAGATGACGGTCAGGATATTAACCCTTTTGGCGATAACCCAGATCCCGCTCCCTATTTTCAAGAATTGCCTAACGGTAGTCTAACTTTAAGAGCGGGTGCAACTACATCTAATCTTGTGGGTGTGTTAGACTTTGGTCGAATTAACTCATCGTCAGATCCCAATGTCGATTTAAGGTTGCAACCCACTGTTGAACCTACTTTTCAAAACCGAAACCCCAGGACACCAGAACCGGAAAATGTGGGTGGAGATATTAAAATTGGCAATTTTAATGTTTTAAATTATTTTACCACCCTAGACGAACGCGGTGCTGATAATGCGGAAGAGTTTGAGCGTCAGCAACAGAAAATTTTTGATGCGCTCATAGATATAGATGCAGATGTAGTGGGTTTGGTAGAAATAGAAAATAATGGTTTTGGTGCAGATAGTGCTATTCAAAACTTAGTAGACGGATTAAACGAAGCACTGACGGAAGCAGGGATTAGCGATGTCACTTATGATTTTATCGATCCAGGAGTAGATCAAATTGGTGTTGATGCCATCACTAATGCTTTGATTTATAATACTCAAACTATTGAACCAGTGGGCGATAGTGCGATTATCGAAACAGGTGCTTTTTCTCCAGATAATACTTCTGATAATGGTGGCGATGGTGGTTATAATCGCCCCCCTCTAGCTCAAACTTTTAGCGAAATTGAAACAGGGGAGCTATTCACTGTAGCAGTCAATCACTTTAAATCTAAACGAGATCCAGATGAAGATGCAGAAGTAAGAGCGGGCGATCTAGACTCTA
>NZ_JAAHHT010000132.1:11341-25591 GCF_010672085.1 Okeania sp. SIO3I5 | reverse complement strand
ATTTTTACCTGGGTTTGGAGACCAAACCCAGGTAAAAATGTTGTTTGAACTAACTTGCTCCTATCAAATTTAGTCACTGCAAGAATGTAGAGAGGAATGGCAATTCGCCTCTACTTCATTGGATAAAATATACTGCTTCAGCAAAGGTAAAAGAGTAAAGTTGTTTTCTTGTTTTTCTATTAGGGAACGTCGCTGCAAAGATTTAAGAATATTCAATAAGTCTGAGGGTGGTATTTGTAAATTATCTAATAAATTTGAAATAGCTACTGGTTTGGTTTTGGTTGCTAAGTGAGAGATTACTTGTTTTTCTAATTCTGATAAACGGGAAAGTTGCTGATGTAATAATTCTTTGATGTCTGCATCTAAAAATAGAGAGTCATATTGAAATAATTCTGAGATACTTCCACTGAATATATCGTTAATGGTTGTGGCAATTATATTTAACCAAGTTGGGTTGCCGTGATAAAAATCAATCAATTTTTGCCATTGATCGTCTACTTGTAAATCTTGGTCTTTGAGAATTTTTGTAGCTGCTTGGTTATCTAAATTTTTGAGGTGTAATGAACGAACGAATGTATTTTTAGTTGTACTAATTTCTCTGAGGTTTTCTCTACTAATGATTAGGCAACAACTCTGATGGGAGAGTTGGGCGATAAGTTGGAAAAATTGACTGTAGTTTTGATGTTCTGGAGTGTAATGACTTGCTAGTTTGCCACTGTTAAATATTGTTTGGATGTCATCTAATATGATGAGGCAACGGTGCTTTCTCAAGTTTTCTAAAAGATGGGAATTTTCTGAGGTTTGGAGAGTGGAATTATGGTGAGAGATAAATTGAATGAGGCGGGTTTGAATTGTTTTGAGTGGTGGGGAGTCTCGCAGACTTTGCCAAATTATATAGTCGAATTTATTTTGAATATTTTTGATGAGTTGGAGAGCTAATGTTGTTTTGCCAATGCCATTTATTCCGTGGAGGATTACTAATTTTTTTTGTTCTTGGATAATCCATTTTTTGAGAGTTTTGATTTCCTGAGTTCTACCGTAGAATTTTTTATAGTCTGGTGCATCTGAGAGGTCGATTTTTGGTTTGGGAATAGTCTGGGGTTTGTTGATATTTGGTTGAGTCAAATTTTCTGGATTTATAGTTTCTGAAGAAGGGGAAGTTTCAGGGCAAAAATTTATATTATTAATTCCTACAAAATCTTTTTCTATATTTGGGGATGAAACTATGGAAAACTGCCATCTATAAAGTGTAGTGCGTAGATTAGATTTATTTACTTGTTCTCCGAAAGTCTCTGAAAAAGTTTTCCATAATTCTGAAGCGACATCTCTAACATGACCATTAGTACATTGAAATTCTTGAGCAATTTCTGAATATTTCTTACCTTGAAAAGTACCTCTTAATACGACTTGTTGTAGGTCGTCTAAATGTTTTCCTGTTTTTTCAAAGATGAGGCGATCGGCTAAATTTAAAATTTCTTGGATATCCATAAATTTAGGTCAATAGGGAAGTTTTATATATTTTAGTCCGACATTATCCTACACCATAATTTTTTTAATCAAATTTAATGGCAAAAAGGAGATTTTTCGATTATAAAATTCCCTACTTCTGCCGACTATTCCCTATATTGACAAGAAAAAAAATTTGTGATGGAATTTAAGAATGGCAAACATTAACAGGATTTACGCAAACTCTTAAATAATAAGCTATCTGTAGAGGGGAAATTCTATTTGCTCCTACCAAATATGGTGGTTATGCGTAAGTCTTGACGGAATTACTTCGATTGGCTAAAGATAAATTATTATCTCTAATTTTTTGAGAAAAAGAGTTACCCAAAGAAGTGTAAAATATTGTTGACGATGTGTTGGATACTTGAGAAATTTAGCCAGACAAAGTATTACTTTTCTTATTGAGGAGATAAAGATATGCTCAGAAAAAATTGCTCATCCTTACCGTTTTTAGCTATTTTGACAACCTTGACTTTATGGGTTCCTAATAAAGCACTTGCTATTTCTATCAAAGCTACTGCCACTGGTTCTTCTAACCCAACTCCTATTGTTGGAGGAGATTTACAGAATGGAGACTTTCTGATTCTACAAAATCCAGTTATCCCAAGTTTGCCTACAGGTGATGGAGCTGATGAAGTAACAGAGTGGTTATTTGATTTCTCAAGTGACAGTAACCTAGCACTTTTTTCAGTTTCTACTCCTTTAGACTCCGCTGTTCTAACTTTGACTCTATCTTCTGTTAATTTTGGAGTTACAACGGATGTCACTGGAATTCCTGGTGTAAAAGGGATCAATATACCTGATATTCCTGGTATCCCTGCACAGGGAACTACAGGTACAATTTCTATAGAATTGCTAGACTTTGGGTTTACCTCGGCAGATATTATTAATTCATTCGATCCTGTTACTAATATAATTCCCTGGTTTTATCAGGATGATGCTCTCATTTCTTACGCAGAACTAGAGTTGACAGTAGAACAAGAAATAGAATCAACTCCCGAACCAACAACTACAGTGGGAATGTTAGGTTTAGCAGCGATCGCTTTATTTGGCTATAAACGTCAACGTCGCAGTTAATCAGATTAAATCCGTTGACTTCCAGGTAATATAATCCCCGGATATTTATACAAGCGGAACAGAATTCTATGGCTAGGATAAAGCTATTTCAGAAATAGATAAATCTGCCGAAAATTCATCAGAAGTAAATAATATATAGTCATCCTAAATTAGGTTCTAAAATTTTCTAGTAGGGGTTTAGTTTTCCCAGTCAAAATCAAAGGGATTTGGAGACCAAACCCCTACAGTTTTTTTCACCAATCATTTAGGATTACTATATTGAAACTTAACTATTTTCAGACTCTTCTGATTCCTCTTCCGCAGACAATAAAAAAATCAAAAAATTCGTTCTCCCCACTATGAAACTAATCTACAAAAAGCCAAAATTAAAGAGACAGAAATGGAACGAAACGATTTACCTCCAGAACTTCGCGATCGCTACAGCTCCACAGAGTTAAATAGCTAGGATTAAGCTATTTTAGAAATAGATAAATCTGCCGAAAATTCATCAGAAGTAAATAATAGATAGTCATCCTAAATTAGGTTCTAAAATTTTAGAGTAGGGATTTGGTTTCCCCACCCAAAATCAAAGGGATTTGGAAACCAAACCCCTACAATTTTTTCACCAAAAAGCCAAAATTAAAGAGACAATAATAGAATCAGATAATTTACTTCAATAAGTTCGCGATCGTGACAGCGGAACGGAGTTATATCCCTACGATAAAGCTATTTCAGAAATAGATAAATCTGATGAATTTTCGGCAGAAGTAAATAATATATAACCATCCTAAATTAGGTTCTAAAATTTTATAGTAGGGGTTTGGTTTCCCAACACAAAATCAAAGGGATTTGGAAACCAAACCCCTACAGTTTTTTCACCAAAAAGCCAAAATTAAAGAGACAATAATAGAATCAGATAATTTACTTCAATAAGTTCGCGATCGCCACAGCGGAACAGAGTTAAATAGTTACGATAAAGCTATTTCATAATATAGATAAATCTGCCGAAAATTCATCAGAAGTAAATAATATATAGCCATCCTAAATTAGGTTCTAACATTTCATCCTAGGGGTTTGGTTTTCCCACCCAAAATCAAAGGGATTTGGAGACCAAACCCCTACAGTTTTTTTCACCAAAAAGCCAAAATTAAAGAGACAATAATAGAATCAGATAATTTACTTCAATAAGTTCGCGATCGCCACAGCGGAACAGAGTTAAATAGTTACGATAAAGCTATTTCATAATATAGATAAATCTGCTGAAAATTCATCAGAAGTAAATAATATATAGCCATCCTAAATTAGGTTCTAAAATTTTATCCTAGGGGCTTGGTTTCCCAACACAAAATCAAAGGGATTTGGAGACCAAACCCCTACAGTTTTTTTCACCAATCATTTAGGATTACTATATTGAAAATTAACTATAATTAGGTTCTAAAATTTTATCCTAGGGGTTTGGTTTCCCCACCCAACATCAAAGGGATTTGGAGACCAAACCCCTACAGTTTTTTTCACCAAAAAGCGAAAATTAAAGAGACAATAATAGAATCAGATAATTTATCTTAAATAAGTTCGCGATCGCCACAGCGGAACGGAGTTATATCCCTACGCTCAAGCTATTTCAGAAATAGATAAATCTGCCGAAAATTCATCAGAAGTAAATAATATATAGCCATCCTAAATTAGGTTCTAAAATTTTATCCTAGGGGTTTGGTTTCCCAACACAAAATCAAAGGGATTTGGAAACCAAACCCCTACAGTTTTTTTCACCAAAAAGCCAAAATTAAACAGACAATAATAGAATCAGATAATTTACTTCAATAAGTTCGCGATCGCTACAGCTCCACAGAGTTAAATAGCTAGGATAAAGCTATTTCAGAAATAGATAAATCTGCCGAAAATTCATCAGAAGTCAATAATATATAGTCATCCTAAATTAGGTTCTAAAATTTTCTAGTAGAGGTTTGGTTTTCCAACACAAAATCAAAGGGATTTGGAGACCAAACCCCTACAGTTTTTTTCACCAATCATTTAGGATTACTATATTGAAACTTAATTACTTTCAGACTCTTCCGCTTCCTCTTCACCAGATAATAAAAGACGAAGCCCCATAAAAGCAAATCCAGTTGCAGCCAGAATTTTTACTATATTTGTTGGTAAAATTTCTGCCATTCCTTGCCCTAATAAAACTCCTAAAAAACTCGTCAATACTAGAGCAGATGCAGTACCTAAAAATACCGCTTGGGGAAATTTTGAAGATCCACCTAGAGCGATCGCTGCTAATTGACTTTTATCTCCTAATTCAGATAGGAAAACAGCGATAAAACTTAAACCTAAAAGTTGCCAATCCATAGTTAGTTAATAAGTAATGAGTAATAAGTAATGAGGAAGAAGTAATAAGTAATAAGTAATAAGTAATGAGGAAGAAGAAAATTTTTAATCAAATATTTAGGTAATAGTGCATTGTAATGGTTGGAAGTTGTCTGCTAATTTTTGTTGGGAGACATCCGAGTGGGAGCATCTTGCTCCCATGCCAAGTATTCAAGAAGTAATCAGTAAGAAAAAAAAATTTAATCAAATACAACTCTTTTCTTTTGCTTAAAATGTAGTAGAAGTTAAACAAATGATTGCTTCATTCATTAAAAAGCACACCTAGCTGACTGCTAATAGCTAAATACTTAAGCAAAATTTTCATAAAAAACTTCTACAATTAAAGTCAAAGATATTAGTAATAAAATAATTCCTGCTGACCTTTCTATAGTTTTTGGAGAGAGGTGATTAGCTAACCATTGCCCTAACAATACTCCCAATAAACTTGTAGTTACTAACGCACTACCTGCACCTGCAAATACTATCCAAGGAGATTGAGATTCGGCAGTCATTAGCAAAGTAGTAATCTGAGTTTTATCTCCTATTTCTGCTAAAAGTATTGTCACAAAAGTTGAAGCAAATACTGCCCATGCTCCTGTTTTTTGTACCTTTATTTCTTCTGGTTCTGATTGAGAATTAGTAGGAGGTAAAATTTCACCTTTTTCTGAGCTAACTTGCAGAGGTAAGCTCTCAGAAACTTCTTGATCTATTTCCGTTTTAGCTGTATTTTCACTCATCGGGAAAAATTTCACTGAATAACTATAATAAATTACTAAATTACTGAATATATCTATAGCAATACCCATACTTGTGAGGTACAAAATTCTAGGTTTTAGGACACAATAAATAGAGAATAAAATATAGATGTACCTTATGAACCTAGGAAACGCTATAGTTTTTTTTCAATCCAATTCTATTGTTTCAGATAATCACTTTAAATGTCAAATACTTACCGAATAATTAATTACCGAAAAATTGTGGTCTAAAGCCTCCCCTTTTAAGGTAGATAAAAAAGAGAATATTCCTTATATCAAGCCTCCTTATTGTAGAGGTACTGATAACTGAAATTACAGCGGTTCTCGTTGTTATGAAGTACACCAGTCGCGGGCAAGATGCCCGCACTATAATATTTTAACCATTTACCGAAATAATTAAACAATTAAACAATTAAATAATTAGATAATTCAGGTTTAAAGCCTCCCCAATAAAGGGGAAAAAATTTATTTTTTCCTTTTTGGTCAATCCTCTCCCTAAAAGGGAGAGGTAATTATCCATTATCCATTATTTAACCTGTACTTCATTTGCTCGAAATCTGCTGTATGAATTATTAATTATTAATTGTTAATTATTAATTATTGAAAATGCCTACTACATGATTAAACCGAACCATTTCTAGACTATGCTCGCCATACATATCTCCAATGTGTTGCTGACAACAATCAATGGCAAATTCATTTAATTCTTCTGGTTCAATGCCGTACATTTCTTTAAAAGTATCCGCTTGGACTCGACAAAATCTTGGCCTATCAGAATAAATACGACATTCTTTAGTCAAATAGTTGTAATTTATACACCATCCATCTGCCCCGATTAAATTCATGTAATGCTCTACCTCTTCTGGAGATAAATATTCTTCTAATTCTGGGCGCTCTGTCGGTTCTAAGTAACAACAAGCACCACAATTTTTTACACAACGCCAAGTAACCATGCTTTTTTCAGTAAAAATTAAAATTCAAAACCCAAAACTATTATTGTATATCAAATCCACTTAGTATAGTTTTCATTATCAATTATCAATTATTCATTGGCCTATTGATTGTAGGAAACTTAATTATTGAGTTTTGTAAAGTTTATTAAATGAGAGAGGCGATCGCTTGATAGAATAAATAACGGTTTTCCAGTTCAGTATATATTTTATTAATTTCTAGAGGAAATATGGGGTTTTTAACTGATTTTTTCAGCAATATTAACTTTGAAACTATTGCCCAGTTAACAATGCTGGCCATGGTTGTGATTGCTGGCCCGGTAGTAATTGTGTTACTAGCACTTCGGGGTGGCGATCTTTAATACTTTTCGTGTAGAGCATTAGGTTGTAGGTAGTGCAAAATTGTAGGGTGTGTTAGACGGCTTAAATTAAGACTATGAAAGGGATTAAGCAATCCGTCGTAACGCACCATTTTAGATGAAACAGTCCAGTAGGGTGCGTTAGACAGATAAAATTTAAGCTGTGAAAGGTATTTAGGAATCTGTTGTAACGCACCATTTAAGGCATTATTATCCGTCTCCAATTTATTCCCTGTTGGGAATTCCACTCCTGAATTCTAAATTCTAAATTTTAAATTCTAAATTTTAAATTCTAAATTCTAAATTCTATAGTTCTCCAAACCGATAACCTTTGCGATAAATAGTATGAATTAATGGTGACTCCCCAGTTGCTTCTATTTTTCTTCGTAATAGACGTACTTGTGCCGCTAAGACATTACTACTTGGTTGCTCCCCTTCTCCCCACAAATATTCATAAATTTTTTGATGAGTTAAAAGTTGACCCGGATAATTCATAAAATATGCTAGTAATTTACATTCTTTTTCTGATAAGTTAATCATTTGCCCACTACGATAAGCAACTTGATTTTCTATATCTAATTCTATATTTCCTACCTGTAAATTTTGCTGAGTTGTAGTTGCTTCAATAGTAAAAGCACGACGTAATAAAGCTCGAACTCTCGCTAATAATTCTCGTAATTCAAAAGGTTTAACTAAATAATCATCTGCACCAGCATCTAATCCTGAAACACGGTCATCTATGGTATCTTTAGCAGTAAGAAATAAAACTGGGGTATAGTCGTGGTGCGATCGCAACTTTTGACAAATTTCCAATCCTGTTTTTTGGGGTAACATCCAATCTAAAATCAGCAAATCATAGTTACCCTGAATTGCCATTTGACAACCTATTTTTCCATTATCAGCAACATCAACATTATACCCCTCTCTATTCAAAGCACGACTCAGAGGAGAAGTTAATTCTGGTTCATCATCTACTAAAAGAATCTGCATTTTATCAAAATAATGATTGTGAATAGGTGTTTATTATCATTGATTATTTGAACATAATATTCTATTCAGTTTAGACAAGCAGTTATAATACTGTAGGTTGGGTTGAGGAACGTTTTGCTTTAGCAAAACGTTCCTAAGGTCATGCTCCGCAAACGTTAACCCTCCGCGACATGAAAAGCGGAGCTTATCCGTAGGATAAACCCAACATACCCTAATACTAAGCGAGAAAAAAGAATATTACAAAACTCTAGTTATAGGCAACAGGGAAAAGTTTATTAATGGATGATGGATAATGGATAATTATCTCTGGTTAAAACCGTTAGGGAATTGAAAATAAGGAAATCTTTTTAATAAATAATGGATCATAAAAACTATCAAGAAAATATCAATTATTGATTAATAACAGTTATCTCTAATTATCAATTTTAAATACAGAGTAGCAACGATTATTTTATCAACATTTATACACTTTTTCTGTGTAGAACATATAACGAACTATCAGGATGATATTCTTTTCTGAAAATTTTATAATATACCATATTAATTTGATAATAATTAGCATCTTTTTCATATTTTATTGCCAGTTTTTCCATAACTTTTTGAGAGGCAATATTTTCAGGTTGAGCTATCCCTACAATTTCCTTTAATTTGAACTCTTCAAATCCATATCTTAAACTTGTTTTTGCTACTTCTGTTGCTAATCCTTGATGCCAATATGCAGGATTTAATAAATAACCAAGCTCAATTTCCAGAGTATTATCTAGGAAACAAAGTCCGCAACAACCTATCATTTTATTGTCTATTTTATGAACTACTGACCACATTCCAAAATTATTTTTTTTCCAACTCTCAATTATCTTCAATATTCTGGTTTTTGTTTCTGCTTTTGTGAGGATACCTTTACCGACATATTTCATTACTTTTGGATTACTATACAACCCATATAATTCATCTAAATCTTGGCTCTTAAATTGTCTCAATTTTAATCTTTCTGTTTCAATTTAAAACATCATAATTATATTTTTATTCTCAATTATTAATTATTAAAAATGTAAGGATTCAGCGCTCATAACAATTACTATAAATAAATAGACATCTTCAAAAATCCAAAATAAAATCAATTATCAAGTATAAACCCTCAATTCTTTCCCCCTACTCCCTACTCATTACTCATTACTCCTCAATTATCAAGTATAAACCCTCAATTCTTTCCCCCTACTCCCTACTCCCTACTCATTACTCATTACTCATTACTCATTTATGCTACCTTATAAAACATCCTATTACCCAAAGTGTAAGAAAAAAATCTATGAGCAATGTCTCGCCCGACACCAATAGTAATAAATACGGAAGTAAAAATCCCTCCACAGACTGGCAATTAATTCAACGGTTGCTAAACTACGGCCTCCGTCACAAAGTTTTAGTAATTGTCTCACTAATATTATTATTTCCATTATCAATTTCAGGGGCAATTCAACCACTGTTAATCGGACAAGCAATTTCTCTAATTTTAGGAGAAAAAACTTGGTTATTTCTCCAACAAATATCATTATCTAAAGGATTGAATATTTTAGCAATTGTATTAATGCTAACTATTATTATCCGGCTTATATTTCAATCTATACAAGGCTTTTTAGTACAAAAACTCGGACAACAAATTACTGCTGATATTAGAAATGATTTATTTAAGCACGTTCTTTCTTTAGGAGTCAGATTTTTTGACACTACCCCTGTCGGAAAATTAATTACTCGTCTTACGAGCGATGTTGAAGCTTTAGGAGATGTATTTTCTACAGGTGCTATTGGTATTGTCAGCGATTTATTTTCGATTTTCATCATTGCTATTACTATGTTTACTCTCCAATGGCAATTGGCTTTAATGCTAATATTAATGATTGTGCCAGTAACAGCAATTATTATCTATTTCCAGCAACAATATCGGGAAGCTAATTACAAATCTAGAGATGAACTTTCTGGTTTAAATGCTCAACTACAAGAAAATTTAATTGGCATTGGAGTAGTGCAATTATTTCGGCGAGAAAAATTTAACTCAGAGTTATATAAAGTTAATAATCTGAACTATGTTAAAGAAGTAGATAAAACAATTTTTTATGACTCTGCTATTTCAGGTATTTTAGAATGGATTTCTTTAATGGCGATCGCCGTAGTTTTATTTTTTGGAGGGCGATTTGTTTTAGCAGAAAATCTAGACTTTGGTACTCTATCTTCTTTCATTTTATATGCTCAACGTTTATTCGATCCCTTACGACAGTTTGCCGAAAAATTCACAGCTATCCAAGCAGGTTTAACTGCCGTTGAACGTATTACGAATCTCCTTAATGAAAAAGTTGAAATTCTCGATCCAGAAGTAGAAGCTAAAAAATTACTTCTAACTCCAATTAATGGTTCTCAAATAGGTGAAATTAAATTTGAAAATGTCTGGTTTTGTTATAAACCAAATGAATATGTTCTGCAAAATCTTAACTTCACTATTAAACCAGGAGAAAAAATTGCTTTAGTAGGTCCGACTGGAGCAGGAAAAAGTTCTATTATTCGTTTACTTTGTCGTTTATATGATGTTAATCAAGGTAGGATTTTGGTTGATGGAATTAATATTAAAGACTTACCTCAAGCAGAATTACGAAAACATATTGGCGTGATTCTCCAAGATGGATTTTTATTTGCTGGAGATGTAAAAAGTAATATTACTTTGGGAGAAAATTATTCATTTGAGGAAATTCAAGCTTCAGCAAAAAGCACAAATATAGATCAATTTATTTCTGAATTACCCCAAGGATATAATACTCAATTGCGAGAACGAGGAGCTAATCTTTCTGGAGGTCAAAAACAGTTATTAGCATTTGCTCGTGCTGCTATTCGTAATCCTAGAATTTTGGTACTTGATGAAGCAACTGCTAGTTTAGATGTGGCAACAGAAGCTTTAATTCAATCAGCATTAGAACGACTTTTAGCAGAACGAACGGCTATTATTATTGCTCATCGACTTTCGACTATTAGAAATGTTGACCGAATTTTGGTGTTGAAAAGAGGAGAGTTAATTGAGTCGGGTACTCATCAGGAATTATTACAAAAAGATGGTCTTTATGCTGGTTTATATAAATTGCAAATGTTAGGGAATTAGGGAGTGTGGGGAGTGTGGGAAGTGTGGGGAGAGGGGGAAGTGTGGGGAGTGTGGGGAGAGGGGGAAGAGAAAAATTGATATAGCCTTTGTTAGGAAAAAGATTTTTTTCATCCTCTAAAAAGAAGAAGTTTGAGACCTAAATTTTCCCAAAAAATATTCATGGAAAGACGAGTTTATGAAAGTATTAAATCAGAACTTATCCAGAAGCGCCATAAATAGTAGAATTTAAGCGCCGTTAACTCCGAAAAAGTGAAAAATGGAGATTGACAAAAAAACTTGACATGGTACTATAAACATAATGGGAAAGGTGCGCTCAGATAGACTCAAATCAAATCGGCCAAAAACACAAAATTTCCCGAACTGCCACAGCAAAATTAAATTACATAACTGATTATTTGAGCATCGCTATCCTGATACCTGCCACAAAAACATCGGGGGAAAAAAAATCAGCAACAAAGATTTTTTTCATATTCTAAAAAGGAGCAGCTTGAGACCTAATTTTTTCCGAAAAATCTTCAGGGAAAGGCTAGCTTCTCAAAGTCTTAAATTAGAACTCCAAACAGAACCGCCAGAAATAGTAGAAATTAACCGCCGTTAAATCCTAGAAAGAGAAAAAGGTGGTTGACAAAAAAACTTGACATGGTACTATAAACATAATGGGAAAGGTGCGCTCAGATAGACTCAAATCAAATCGGCCAAAAAAGCAAAATTTCCCGAACTGCCACAGCAAAATTAAATTTAGATAACCGATGATTTCAGCGCTCGCTATCCTGATACCTTCTACTAAAACATCAAGAAGAAAAAATCAGCCACAAAGATTTTTTTCATTCTAGAAATTGGAGCAGCTTGAGACCTGATTTTTCCGAAAAATCTTCATGGAAAAGCGAGTATCTGAAAAGTCTTAAATTAGAACTTATTCAGAACCGCCAGAAATAGTAGAAATTAACCGCCGTTAAATCCTAGAAATTGAAAGGAGAAGTTTGAGACCTAATTTCTTCCGAAAAATCTTCATAGAAAGGCGAGTTTCTGAAAGTCTGAAATCAGAACTTATCCAGAACCGCCATAAATAGTAGAAGTTAACCGCCGTTAAATCCTAGAAATTGAAAAAGGGAGATTGACAAAATCCGAAAAATCTTCATGGAAAGGCGAGTTTCTGAAAGTATAAAATCAGAACTTATTCAGCAACGCCAGAAATAGTAGAAATTAACCGCCGTTAAATCCTAGAAATTGAAAAAAGGTGGTTGACAAAAAAACTTGACATGGTACTATAAACATAATGGGAAAGGTGCGCTCAGATAGACTCAAATCAAATCGGCCAAAAAAGCAAAATTTCCCTAACTTAACAGCCAAATTAAATTTAGATAACCGATGATTTCAGCGCTCGCTATCCTGATACCTTCTACTAAAACATCGAGAAGAAAAAATCAGCCACAAAGATTTTTTTCATTCTCAAAAAAGGAGCAGCTTGAGACCTGATTTTTCCGAAAAATCTTCATGGAAAAGCGAGTATCTGAAAAGTCTTAAATTAGAACTTATTCAGAACCGCCAGAAATAGTAGAAATTAACCGCCGTTAAATCCTAGAAATTGAAAAAAGGTAGTTTACTTTAAAAACTTGACATGGTACTATAAACATAATGGGAAAGGTGCGCTCAGATAGACTCAAATCAAATCGGCCAAAAACACAAAGTTTCCCGAACTTAACAGCAAAATTAAATTACATCTATATTATTTCAGCGATCGCTATCCTGATACCTGCCACAAAAACATCGGGAAGAAAAAATCAGCCACAAAGATTTTTTTCATTCTCTAAAAAGAAGTAGCTTGAGACCTAATTTTTCCCGAAAAATCTTCATGGAAAGGCGAGTGTCAAAAAGTATTAAATCAGAACTTATTCAGAACCGCCATAAATAGTAGAAGTTAACCGCTGTTAAATCCTAGAAACTCAAAAAAGGTAGTTTACTTTAAAAACTTGACATGATACTATAAACATAATGGGAAAGGTGCGCTCAGATAGACTCAAATCAAATCGGCCAAAAACACAAAATTTCCCGAACTGCCACAGCAAAATTAAATTAGATAACCGATTATTTCAGCGATCGCTATCTTGATACCTTCTACTAAAACGTCGGAATGAAAAAATCAGCCACAAAGATTTTTTTCATTCTCTACAAAGGAGAAACTTGAGACCTAATTTTTTCCGAAAAATTTTCATGCAAAAGCTAATTTATTAAAGTATTGAATTAGGACTTATCCAGAACCGCCATAAATAGTAGAAATTAACCGCCGTTAAATCCTAAAAAGTGAAAAAGGTAGTTTACTTTAAAAACTTGACATGGTATTATAAACATAATGGGAAAGGTGCGCTCAGATAGACTCAAATCAAATCGGCCAAAAACACAAAATTTCCCGAACTGCCACAGTCAAATTAAATTAGATAACCAATTATTTGAGCGATCGCTATCTTGATACCTTCTACTAAAACATCGGAAAGAAAAAATCAGCCACAAAGATTTTTTTTCATTCTCTAAAAAAAAGCAGCTTCAGACCTAATTTTTTTCCAAAAAATCTTCATGGAAAGGCTAGTGTCTAAAAGTCTTAAATCAGAACTTATCTAGAGGCGCCATAAATAGTAGAAATTAAGAACCGTTAAATCGTAGAAAGAGAAAAAGGGTGATTGACAAAAAAACTTGACATGGTACTATAAACATAATGGGAAAGGTGCGCTCAGATAGACTCAAATCAAATCGGCCAAAAACACAAAATTTCCCGAACTGCCACAGTCAAATTAAATTAGATAACCAATTATTTGAGCGATCGCTATCTTGATACCTTCTACTAAAACATCGGAAAGAAAAAATCAGCCACAAAGATTTTTTTTCATTCTCTAAAAAAAAGCAGCTTCAGACCTAATTTTTTTCCAAAAAATCTTCATGGAAAGGCTAGTGTCTAAAAGTCTTAAATCAGAACTTATCTAGAGGCGCCATAAATAGTAGAAATTAAGAACCGTTAAATCGTAGAAAGAGAAAAAGGGTGATTGACAAAAAAACTTGACATGGTACTATAAACATAATGGGAAAGGTGCGCTCAGATAGACTCAAATCAAATCGGCCAAAAACACAAA
>NZ_JAAHHT010000132.1:0-11241 GCF_010672085.1 Okeania sp. SIO3I5 | reverse complement strand
AATTAAGAACCGTTAAATCGTAGAAAGAGAAAAAGGGTGATTGACAAAAAAACTTGACATGGTACTATAAACATAATGGGAAAGGTGCGCTCAGATAGACTCAAATCAAATCGGCCAAAAACACAAAGTTTCCCGAACTTAACAGCAAAATTAAATTACATCTATATTATTTCAGCGATCGCTATCCTGATACCTTCTACTAAAACGTCGGGAAGAAAAAATCAGCAACAAAGATTTTTTTCATCCTCTAAATAAGGAGAAGCTTCAGACCTAAATTTTCCCAAAAAATCATCATGGAAAGGCGAGTATCTGAAAGTCTTAAATCAGAACTCCAAACAGAACCACCATAAATAGTAGAAGTTAACCGCCGTTAAATCCTAGAAATTGAAAAAAGGTAGTTTACTTTAAAAACTTGACATGGTACTATAAACATAATGGGAAAGGTGCGCTCAGATAGACTCAAATCAAATCGGCCAAAAAAGCAAAATTTCCCGAACTGCCACAGCAAAATTAAATTAGATAACCGATTATTTCAGCGATCGCTATCCTGATACCTTCTACTAAAACGTCGGGAAGAAAAAATCAGCCACAAAGATTTTTTTCATTCTCTAAAAAGGAGAAACTTGAGACCTAATTTTTCCGAAAAATCTTCATGGAAAGTCTAGTTTATGAAAGTATTAAATCAGAACTCCAAACAGAACCGCCATAAATAGTAGAAGTTAACCGCCGTTAAATCCTAGTAAAGAGAAAAAGGTAGTTTACTTTAAAAACTTGACATGATACTATAAACATAATGGGAAAGGTGCGCTCAGATAGACTCAAATCAAATCGGCCAAAAACACAAAATTTCCCCAACTTAACAGCAAAATTAAATTACATAACTGAGAAAACTTTTGAAACAACACCAGAACTTGTACGAATAATTCTGATAATAGATAACTGAAAAAATCATGCAGCTAGGAAAAATCCTCAGACAACGCTACAAAATTATTGACTCCCTCGGAAGTGGAGGTTTCGGGGATACTTACTTAGCTGAAGATTTAGATTTACCAGTTAAACCTAAACCGAAATGTGTCGTTAAACATCTATCACCTAAAAGTTCAGAACCAGGAGTTTTAACTATTGCCCAAAAATTGTTTGAGAGAGAAGCAGAGACTTTGTACAAATTAGGGCAAGACTCAAACCAAATACCAAAATTATTTGCTCATTTTCAGGAAGGAACAGAATTTTACTTAGTACAAGAATATATAGAAGGGCAAGATATTAGTCGGGAACTTACGGCGGGGAAAAAATTAAGCGAGTCTTACACCATTGCCTTACTCAAAGGAATATTAGAAGCATTAACCATAGCTCATCAAAATAATATTATTCACCGAGACATCAAACCAGAAAATTTGATGCGTCGGAAGTCCGATAACAAAATAGTATTGATAGACTTTGGTGCAGTAAAAGAGATAAGTGTATTAACCACAGCTAACCAACCAGGTGCAACGACTTTAACCGTAGCAGTCGGAACACCTGGATATATGCCAAGCGAACAAAGTAACGGACAACCAAAACTAAGCAGTGATATATATGCTGTAGGAATGGTAGGCATAAAATCACTCACAGGAAAAGATCCCCACAATTTACCAAAAGACTCCAAAACAGGAAATATTATCTGGCGCAACGAAGCAAAAGTAAGTAACCGTCTGGCAAATATATTAGATAGGATGGTGCATGAATATTTTCCACTGCGTTATGAAAATGCTACGGCAGTCTTAGAAGCGTTAGGTTTGACAACTGCACCACCGACACCACAACCAACACCAGCGCCAAAAGTTAGTCAAACAAACACAAAGACAGTAATAGCAAAACCCCAACCCCAATCCCAACTTCAACCTAATAAAACTAGAAGACAAATATTGACATTAGGAGGTTTAGCAGGAGGTGGGTTTGTGGCAGCTATGTTAACTAAAGATTTGTGGAGTGGAACGCCTCCAGAAAATATTTCCACTTCTAATTCTCAAGCAACTCCCGAAGCAACTCCAGAAATTATTTCTCCTCCCGAACCAACTCCAGCACCTCCCCCTCCACCACGATCTGAATTTCCCATTCAGACATTTACTACTGTCACGGTTGATAGGAGAGGAGAAAGAATAAGTAGTCGTCAAGGTAAAGCAGAAGTAATGACAGAAAATTTCAATGGAGTCTCTCTAGAAATGGTAAAAATTTCGGCAGGTAGATTTCTCATGGGTTCTCCAGAGACGGAAGTAGGAAGAAGAGATACTGAAAGTCCGCAACATTATGTAGATGTGCCAGAATTTTTCATGGGAAAATATCCAGTCACTCAAGCACAGTGGGAAGCAGTTATGGGAAATAATCCTTCTCACTTTAAAGGTGCAAACCGCCCTGTAGAAAACGTAAGTTGGAGAGACGCGACAGAATTTTGTCAGAAACTCTCACAAATAACAGGTAAAAAATATAGTTTACCGAGTGAGAGTCAGTGGGAATATGCTTGTCGAGCTAGAACTTCCACACCATTTTATTTTGGCGAAACTATAACGTCTGAGTTAGCTAACTATGATGGTACGTCTACTTATGCTGATGAACCAAAAGGAAAATATCAAGGAGAAACAACAGATGTGGGAATTTTTCCTCCTAATAGTTTTGGTTTGTACGATATGCACGGGAATGTGTTGGAATGGTGTCAGGATGTTTGGCATAGTAACTATAATGGAGCGCCTACAGATGGAAGTGCTTGGGAAACTGGAGGTGATAGTAATAGAAGACTGCTCCGTGGCGGTTGCTGGAACAACTATTCTAGGTATTGCCGTTGCGCCGGGCGTGACTACATCTTTGTGGGCTACCTCGGTGTGGGTTTTCGTGTCGTCTCGTCTGGTGTGGTCGTTTCTGTCTTTCGTTCCTAGGATTCTTCCCCTTTGTTCTTTTCCTCTTTTCCCCTTAATCCGTGTATCCGTGCCATAATCCGTGTGAGCGGAAGTCAGGGCAAGACAAGGATTTTGCCACGGATGCACGGATGATCAAATCTGCATTTTGTGGAGCTACCAAAAAAATCGGCGACGATAGGATTTTCTAGTTGCATCGGTCAAAAATTTATGGTACACTTTATTTAGTGGGGGTCGCTCGTACCTACGCATGATTTTTTATTCAACCCTAAAGCAGACAGGGATTAGGCCACGGATACACGGATGATGATTGAGCATTAAGAAGCGATCGCTCAGGAAAAAACTTATATTGTGATGCACCGAAAAAAAAGTCAGTGGCAGGAAGATTTTACTCAGACATGACAAGACAAAATCTTTGCCACAGATGCACAGATGATCAAATCTGCATTTTGTGAAGCTCCAAAAAAAAGTGAAAGAATTTGCTCTTGCATCAGGCAAAAAATCATGGTACGATTTATTTAGTGGGGGTTGTTCGTACCTAAGTATGACTTTTTATTCAACGCCAAGGCAGACAGGGATTAGGCCACGGATACACGGATGATGATTGAGCATTAAGAAGCGATCGCTCAGGAAAAAAACTCATATTGTGATGCACCGAAAAAAAATCAGTGGCAGGAAGATTTTACTCAGACATGGCAAGACAAAGATTTTGCCACAGATGCACAGATGATCAAATCTGCATTTTGTGAAGCTCCAAAAAAAGTGAAAGAATATCCTCTTGCATCAGCCAAAAAATCATGGTAAGATTTAACCTGTGGGGGTCGTTCGTACCTACACATGATTTTTTATTCAACGCCAAGGCAGACAGGGATTAGGCCACAGATGCACGGATGATGATATGACTATTAAGAAGCGATCGCTCAAATTAAAAATATTATTATAACCAGAAAATAATGACAGAAACAACAGCAAATTATCAAAATAATTGGGTCTAAAACCCCGCCTTTTAAGGCAAAATATTTTTGGAGAGTTGCTCAAATCCCCGTTACAAAAATAACTTCTGACTTCTGACTTCTGACTTCTGACTTCCTTAAGACGAACCGTGGAAAGCAGCAATTGGAGAATATTTCCCATCTTTTCTTAACTTTTTCTACCCCAAAATTCATAACTATATTAACTGGAAAAAAACACCCATTTCTCTCGATAAAGAATTAGAACAAATTACCGCCTCAGCCACAACAGAAAAACGTTATGCTGATAAATTATTTAAAGTGTGGTTATTAGATGAACGAGAAATCTGGATATTAATACATATAGAAATTCAAAGTCAGTATGACCGAGAATTTGAAAGACGAATGTTTATCTATAATTATCGAGCATTCGACCTGTATAACAAACCAGTAATTAGTCTAGCAATCTTAGGAGATGAAATCCCATCTTGGCGACCAAATTTCTATGAATATGGATTAGAAGAAAGTCAAATGAGATTAGACTTTGCTATCGTCAAACTATTAGATTATCAATGGGAGGAATTATCAGCTAGCAAAAATCCCTTTGCTATTATAGTAATGGCACATCTGAAAACCAAAAGTACCACCAGCAAATTAACAGAAAGAGAACAATGGAAATGGGAATTAGTGAGAAGTTTGTATGAAAAAGGATTAAGTAAATTTGACATTATTAATTTGTTTAAATTCATCGACAAAATGATGAAATTGCCAGCAGAATTACAATCAAGTTTTCAAACAAAAATCAATCAATATGAGGAGGAACAAAAAATGGAATTTCTAAGCACTATGGAAGAATTAGCGGTTGAAAGAGGCAAACAAATAGGCCAACAACTAGCAGAACAAAAATCTATTGTTAATTTGCTCAAAAAACGTTTTGGTGAGCTACCAGAAAATATCATAGAAACCATTAATAAAATTGACGATATACCTCTTTTAGAAAGGCTACTCCTAGAAACAATCAGTGTTAATTCCATTGTGGAATTTGAGGAGTTAATTAAAGATAACTCTCATCCCGAAAATTAGTGATCATTAAACCAGGAATTACAACAAAATTTTTCAACCAAAATCAATCAATATGAATAGGAAAAAAAAATGGAATTTCTAAGCACTATGGAAGAACTTGCTATTGAAAGAGGAGAAAAAAGAGGAGCTAAAGAAGCTCATATACAAGATATAATTGATTTACTGCAAAAACGGTTTAATTCAGTGCCAGAAACTCTAATAATAGCCCTGAATAATATTGAAGATTTAGCACAATTAAAACAACTACTCCTAGAAACAATTAGTGTTAATTCTGTTGTAGAGTTTGAGGAATTAATTAAAGATAGCTCTCATCAAGAAAATTAGTTACAGGACTTACGCCAAATATGGAATTACACACCATCTGTAGGGGCGAATGCCATTCGCTAGATATGGGCAAATGCCATTTGCCCCTACGAGATATGGCGGTTTTGCGTAAGTCCTGAGTTAGATAACATAGATAATTTTTCGCTGTACAATGAATACTTAAGTGAAAATATTTAATTCATGTAATGTTTTGACTAGGGGTTAAAACCTATCGCGTCCTTTCCATCTAGTCCCTAAAACTAAATGGCTTCCTACTTACTAAATTTTTATGATGAATGAATGGCCGAATTTATTACAGCAGTTACTTGATGCCCAATCTTTATCTTCCTCTCAAGCTTCAAACTTAATGCAAGGATGGCTACAAGAAGAAATTCCACCCGTTCTATCAGGAGCAATTTTAGCCGCCTTACAAACTAAAGGTGTATCTGCCGAGGAATTAGCTGGTATGGCAAAAGTATTACAATCTTTATCCCTAACAAAAGAATACGATAATAATATTCCCATCGCCAACTTCCAATACCCAGTCATTGATACCTGCGGAACAGGTGGAGATGGAGCCTCAACATTCAATATTTCCACTGCTGTTGCTTTTGTTGTGGCTGCTGCGGGAGTACCAGTAGCTAAACATGGCAACCGTTCCGCTTCTAGTAAAGTCGGTTCTGCTGATGTATTGGAAGGATTAGGAATAAATTTGAACGCCCCCACTGAAAAAGTCATATCTGCTTTGTCTGAAGTAGGAGTTACTTTTCTATTTGCACCAGGTTGGCATCCAGCAATGAAATCTGTAGTTCCTCTACGTCGTACCTTAAAAGTCAGAACTGTGTTTAATCTTTTAGGTCCCTTAGTCAACCCTTTGCGTCCCCAAGGTCAAATTATTGGCGTATACAATTCTACTTTAGTCAAAACTGTAGCTGAAGCTTTAGGAATATTAGGAGTAAAATCAGCGATCGCTCTCCACGGTAGAGAAAAACTTGATGAAGCAGGTTTAGGCGACATTACAGATATAGCTATTTTATCCAATGGTGAGGTAAAAATGACTTCAGTCAATCCCCAAGATTTGGGTTTAAATCCTGCACCAATAAGTGCTTTACAAGGTGGAGAGGTAGAAAAAAATGCGGAAATTTTGCAGAATGTTCTCCAGGGTAAGGGAACCTCTGCACAAACAGATGTAGTTGCTTTGAATAGTTCTCTAGCACTACAGGTAGCAGGTGTTGTGCCATTGGAAGCTCATGGAGAAGGTATTGCCAAAGCTAAAGATATTCTCCAGAGTGGGGCAGCTTGGTTAAAGTTGGAACAGTTAGTTCAGTTCTTATGAGTCTGCAAAAACTTCTTTAGCTGAAATAGTGACAAAATATAGTATATTTTTGTTAGCATTCAGCTATGAGTTGAAATGGCCAACTTTCAACAATTAATAATGAATAATGAATAATTAATAATTACCTCTCCTTGAAAAGAAGAGGATTGACTAATTATGAAAATTTTTTATTTATTATCCCCTTAAAAGGGGAGGCTTTAAACCAAAATTTTTCGGTAAAAAAGTCAAATCAATTCAAAATTCAAAATTATTCATTCAAAATTATAACCTCTGCCTGTTTGCGTAGCATTCCGCAGGAAAGTAAGAGGCTTGAAATAAGGAAAATATTTTTGATTTTTTCGCTCTCTGAAGAACGAGGCTTGAATCCTTAATTAAACAATTATTGAAATTCAAGTAAATAAACAAATTTTTGAACTTTGAATGCGTGAATTTTGAATTGAAAAATTCGCTCTCTGAAGAACGAGGCTTGAATCCTTAATTAAACAATTATTGAAATTCAAGTAAATCAGCAAATTTTTGAACTTTGAATGCGTGAATTTTGAATTGAAAAATTCGCTCTCTGAAGAACGAGGCTTGAATCCTTAATTAAACAATTATTGAAATTCAAGTAAATCAGCAAATTTTTGAACTTTGAATGCGTGAATTTTGAATTGAAAAAGTTGAATAGTTACAGCAGTTTTGGAGTTAATAAGGTATATCCGGTAGTAGAGAATAAAAAGACTTTCTGTGTGAGATTAGCTTTGAAATCATAGTTTTATAGCAGTCGAAGCAAAGGTTAAGACAGTTATAAATCCTGAACCCTTTGATAGTTTGCTGTTCCCTGTTCCCTGTTCCATGTTCCCTAGCGCTACGCGCTATATCAAAGAAAAGGATTTGACAAAAAATGTTATTCAAAAATTCTCGTAAAGTTGCTTTTAGCTCTTATAAAATTCCCTTACTTGTAATTTTAATTGTGCCTTTTATCCTACAAATTTTTCTTGTAGTAGGATTAATTGGCTGGTTATCTTGGCGCAATGGCAAACAATCAGTTGAAGAGCTAGCTAACCGACTAAACCAAGAAATTAGTAGAAGAATAGTTGACCGTTTAAAAACTTATTTAACTAGACCTCATCAAATTAATAAAATTAATGCCGATACAATTAACCAACAATATCTAGACTTAAAAAATGTTGGTGCTTGGCAGAATTATTTTTGGCAACAAATTCAACAATTTGAAACAGTAAGTTATATTTATTTTGGTAACAATGAAAGACAATTTGTTGGGGCAGCAAGAGATTTAGTAGATGGTAAATTTCAAGTTGCATTTGGTGGCAAATCAACTAACTATAAAATGAGAGAATATAGTGCTAACTATCAAGGAGAACCCCAAGGGTTAATCTATGAAGTTATAGATTATAACCCTCCCCAAAATCTCTGGTACAAAACTGCTGTAAAAGCTGGTAAAACAAGTTGGACTCCAATTTATGGATGGCAAAATCAGGGTGGTATTAGTATTGATGCAGTTAAGCCAGTTTATACTAATCGAGAAATAGTCGGTGTTTTGGGAGTTTCTCTGACTCTCTCTCATATTAGTAAGTATTTACAGAATTTGAATATCAGCCAATCTGGACAGAGTTTTATCATAGAAAGAAATGGCGAGGTTGTTGCCACTTCAATTAAGGAAAATTTAGTGGTAGTAGATGACTTAAACAAAGGGGGAACCCCGCTCCAAAAAGAAATGTCAACTCAGCAAAACGAGCGAACATTAAGCAGACTCCCGGCAACAAATAGTCAAAATGTTTTAACTAGCGCTACAGCTAACTATTTAGTAGAACATTTTGGTAGCTTTAAAAATATTCCAGATCGCGAAATACAGCAAGTATTTACAGTTGCTAAGGACTGGCAAGGGAAAGATCGATATGGAAGAAATCAATTTCTTTATGTCACTCCCTTTACTGATGAGTATGGTATTGACTGGTTAATTGTAGTAGTGGTGCCAGAAATAGATTTTATGGAAAAAATTAATGCCAGCACCCGCACTACTATTTGGCTATGTTTGATAAGTTTGGCGATCGCTACTATGTTCGGTATTCTTACTGCTCGTTGGATTTCTCGGCCTCTATTTTATCTCTCTCAAGCCAGCCAAGAATTAGCTAGTGGGGAACTAACGCACCTAGTGAAAGGAAAAGGTATCAAAGAATTGGAAGTAGTAGCAAAATCTTTCAATCAAATGAGTCAGAAGTTAAAGGAGTCTTACGATCGACTAGCAGATTATTCTAAATCTCTAGAAGAAAAAGTTAAATGTAGAACCCAAGAATTAGAAAAAGCAAAAGAAAAAGCAGAAGTCGCCAATAATGCTAAAAGTGAATTTCTTGCTAATATGAGTCACGAACTTCGCACCCCACTCAATGGTATCCTTGGCTATGCTCAAATCTTGCAACTTTCCCCAACATTGACAAAAAACGAGCAAGAGCAAATTGAGATCATTTACCGTTGCGGTTCCCATTTGCTAATGTTAATTAATGACATACTCGACTTGTCAAAAATTGAAGCCAGACGCATGGAACTGTATCCGACAGAATTTCATTTTCCTGCTTTATTGCAAAGTGTGGTAGAAATATGCCGTATTAGAGCAGAACTGAAAAATATTGGTTTTGTTTATCAAGCTGAAACTGAACTACCAATAGGAGTTCATGCTGATGAGAAGAGAATGCGACAAGTTCTGATTAACTTGCTGGGTAATGCTATCAAATTTACCGAAGAGGGAACTGTGACTTTGATTGTTTATGACACTCGAAGAAAACACAGACACAAAGAACTCAAGAACTCGCCTACAGATTCACACTACATCCGATTTGAAATTCGGGATACGGGAGTGGGAATGACACAAGAACAAGTCAAAAAACTTTTCCAGCCTTTTGAGCAAGTAGGGGAAGGAAAACAACAAGTAGAAGGAACGGGGTTAGGGTTAGCGATCAGTCAAAAAATCGTGCAACTTATGGGCAGTCAAATTCAAGTTGAAAGTCAAAAAGGAATTGGCAGTGTATTTTGGTTTGAATTAGATTTACCCGTGGCTAATGAATGGGCGATCGCTCATTCATCTGACTCCAGCAAACAAATTATCGGTATCAAAGGTGCTGCACCTAAAATTGTAGTCGTTGATGATAGATGGGAAAATCGTTCTGTGATTATTAATCTGCTCAAACCAATAGGTTTTCAGGTGATCCAAGCTGCTGATGGTGAAGAAGGTTGGCAAAAAATCTGCTCGTGTCATCCAGATTTAATAATTACAGACTTAATTATGCCAGTGCTAGATGGGTTCGAGATGATGCAAAGAATCAGAGCATCCCCAGAGACAAAGGCGATTCCGATTATTGCTTCTTCTGCGAGTGTATTTGCAACCGATCAATATGAGAGTATGACTGCAGGAGCTGATGATTTTCTACCTAAACCTGTAGAAACTAAAGAATTATTCAAAGCGATCGAAAAATATTTGCATCTAGAGTGGGTTTATCGGGAAACAAATAAATCTACTACAGAAACAGAAACTAATCTTACAGAATTTATTGTACCTCCTAAAAAAGAATTAGATATTATATATGACCTCGCTTCAAAAGGTAATATTAAAGGTATTATTAGGCAACTTAAGTCTTTAGAAAAAGAGGATCAAAAATATGTGTTATTCGTGGAAAAAATTAGTCAACTAGCACATGATTTTAATGATCGAGAAATTATTCAATTTATTTCTAAATATCGGTGTTAATGAATCGATTTATGAACTATTGATAATATTAGAATCTGGTTCAACAATGAATAATGAATAATGAATAATGAATAATTACCTCTCCTTGAAAAGAAGAGGATTGACTAATCATGAAAATTTTTATTTATTATCCCCTATCCAAGGGGAGGCTTTAAACCAAAATTTTTCGGTAATTAGTTATCGTATCGCTTAGGAGTCAGGAGTCAGGACTCAGGAGTCAGGAGAAAAAAAGGATTAATGAGCATGAATTGAAAAATTCATATTGATGATTAACATCTGTAAGTTGAGGAAGTAATTTTGCGATTATTGTATAACCGGATTTGATATTATACTAATTTAATAAATATTAGCTACAAATAGCTGGGATATTTCTTAGAATTCATAATTCAGGAGTCAGAATGAATAGATTTAATACCAGTTTTTAGGTCGTAAATTCTCTTTTTTGTTAAAGGGACATTTCCTAAAAAATCTTTTTATTGCACTTATTATTCGTAACATTCTTTTTTAAAAATGGTATTATATCATGTTCGGTTGTAAGGAGGAAAGAAGGCAGAAGGAAAAGAAAGGTTCAAAGGGAAAAGATTTTTTTATAACTGATTATCCGAATATGATATTACTATTCCCTCTTCCCTAGCGCGTAGCGCTATAATAATTTGCGTAAATTATGGAAAAAAAATTCCTTTGAGCAAAATCCTCTTCTGATCAAGAAGAGGTAATAATTAATTATTAATTATTAATTGGTTTTATTCCTCCAAATAAAGCAATTTCAAATACCTTTAGAAAACAATCAACATCAATAAAACCTATCTCTCGTAACCAGTCACATTGAGTTTCTACAGGAGTAATATCATGTTCGGATAATCAGTTATAAATAAAATTTTAGCTCTGAGAGTAGGGAAAAGATATTATACTTCTACTTTTCTCCTGACTCCTTTCTCC
>NZ_JAAHHT010000131.1 GCF_010672085.1 Okeania sp. SIO3I5 | reverse complement strand
CTATCATAAGAATCATAACACTGCATATAGACTTTTAGCACTTAATTATAATTAATAAATTGACATTTACCGGAATAATTAATAATTAAATAATTAAATAATTAGATAATTCAAGTTTAAAGCCTCTCCTTTCAAGGGGAAAAAAATAAATCTTTTCCTTTTCGTCAATCCTCTCCCTTTTAGGGAGAGGTAATTATCCATTATCCATTAATGAAAGTCCTAATTTATTCAAGATTTTCTCAAACAATAAAACTATTTATAGCCTTTCAACTTGCTTAAATCTGCTAATTAATCGTTCCAGAAGGTGGGGAATCTGAAACTGCTGCTAATTTTAGGTACTTTAACCAATAAAAAACCAATGGTAATTTATTTTTGGTTGGGGATCTAAGTCATTGGCAGAAAAATCTTATGTACAATGATAATTCATAGATTCTCTATAGTTTATTTATACCCCTAAATTATGCAAATATTATCAAACACAAGCTATCGTTTATTGTAATTATAAACTTGCCACTTCTGAAAAATCTCCCATGACTTTTACCTCTGGTTTTAATAACAAAGACCACTGCTTTTCCACCTGTTCTTGAACATGATAAATCAGTTGTAAAATTTCGTTAGCTGTAGCACCCCCACAGTTAAGAATAAAATTTGCATGGCGGTGAGCAACCTGGGCCATACCTATTTGATAGCCTTTCAGTCCAGCTTGTTCAATTAACCAACCTGCAGGTTTTGGTCCAGGATTCCGAAAAACACTACCACAGCTAGGTAAGTGATAAGGTTGGGTACTTCTTCGCTTGTGAAAATTTTCAGAAGTTATAGCTGTTACTATGGCTGGCTTTTCTCCTGGTTGTAACTGAAAAGTAGCTTGAGCCACCAAAATAGATTTACCTTGTAGCTTAGAATAACGATAACTGTATTCCAAATCTTGAGCGGACAAAATATCTATCTGGCCATTAGGCAACATAACATGGGCATTCACCAATATATCAGCCATACATTTACCTTGTGCCCCAGCATTCATTACCACAGCACCACCAACAGTGCCTGGAATACCAACAGCCCACTCTAAACCTTGCCAACCCATTCTAGCTGCCTTCCAAGCAAGACGTGGTAATAATTCACCAGCACCCACAGTTAGAAGACCTGTTTCTTGTTCAAAGGAAATATGACGAAGATGACGGCTGCCAATAACTAATCCAGATAAACCACTATCGCTGATTAACATATTAGAACCTGCTCCTAAAAGAGTTATTGGTAACCCTTCAGAGTTAGCAAACTGAAAACTTGCTTGTAGTTGATCTAATCTTTTTGGTGTAACATACCATTCAGCAGGCCCTCCCACTCGGAAAGAAGTTATAGGTGCCAGAGGAACATTAGACCTAATTACACAATCTGTACCTAATAAAGGAATAGGTTTATACTGTGGCCTTCGAGCTGAACTAGCTATGTGATAAGAAAGAGTCATGGTAATAACTGATACTTGAATTATCGTAATTTAAAGAGTTTGTTTTGAAGTTAGTTAACTCAACATCATGTTCCTCATTAAGCTATTTCACTAGACAGAACCTGGTAGTGAGATTGTTGATAATGTGCCATGAGTTCTGGAATAATCTGATTTAAGTTGCCTGCACTCAGAAATATTGCCAGATCCCCTGGTTTGAGAACTTGATGCAAAAATTTACTTACTGAGTCTAAAGACGATTGATAGTGAACCTGTTGATGATAACTCGAAATTTCTTTAGCCACTTGTTGGCCATTAATTTGACCATCAGATGATTCTCCGGCACTGTAAATATCAGTAACAATTACCACATCAGCGTCATTAAATGATTGAGCAAACTCGGAAATAAAAGCCTGAGTACGACTATAACGATGAGGTTGAAATATAGCAATAACTCTTTCTATTGGCAATAAGTTATTTGGTTTAATGAGGGGTAAATTTGTTGTAGATGTATGAGACTTGGGAGTTAATTCCTGACTTTTCCGTAAGCGAGCGGCAGCCAGAGTTGCATTAATTTCACTAGGATGATGAGCATAGTCATCAATAAAAACAATACCGTTACATTCTCCCCGATGTTCAAACCGACGATGAGCACCTTCAAACTTAGCGATCGCCGAGGTAATAGCAGAAAATTTTAAATCTAATAACCTGCCTACTGCCACTGCCGCCAAAGCATTACTCAAGTTATGTTTACCCAATAACCCCAACTCTAATTTTCCCAACAGTTGGCCTCGTTCCCAAACACGAGCTAAGGTAAGATTAGATTGATAATCTACACAATCTACTGTATAATCAGCCTCACTTTCGGGATTAATGCTGTAACTAATGGATGGCTGAAGTCGATCTTTAACAGTCAAACAGTCAATACAACCCACTAGATTCTGACAGTTTCCTTTAAACTCTTGGAAAATTTCGACAACTTGTTCTAGACTTTCATAATGGTCTGGATGGTCTAACTCAATATTAGTAACTACACCTATGTGGGCAGATAATTTAACTAAAGAGCCATCTGATTCATCTGCTTCTGCCACTAGATAAGAACTTTTACCCAAACGAGCGTTACCTTCCCAGGCGTCTACTTCCCCACCAATAACAATAGTAGGATCTAAACCAGCCTCTAGAAGCATAAACCCAATTAAACTGCTAGTTGTAGTTTTCCCATGAGTTCCAGCTACAGCTATGCTTTGATAATCCTGAATTAGAGCCGCCAATAAATCCGAGCGATGGAAAATTGGACATCCAAGTTCAACGGCTGCTTTATACTCAGAGTTTGTTGTATTAATTGCTGTTGAACAAACTACTTGTGGTAGTTGAGAAATTCGGCGTTGCTCAATCAAGGTATGAAAATAAAAACTTAATAATCTCAAATATTTGTTATTCAATAGTTTAGCAATTGCCAACAAATACAAATCATACCCAAAATTAGGAACGCCAGAAATTCCTTCGTGATTTTCCAATCTAACATTGTGTTTTTTTGTCGTTACTTCTCCTTTATTTATAGGTAGATCGGTAGGGGATAAATTTAAATTGGAATTGTTTGACAGAGATAAATTTTCTTCTTCAATAGCTTGTTGAAATAACTCTAAATTTTTGGCTTCTTGATGCCAAAATATATGCGCTCCTATTGCTTCTAAACGCTTTGTTATGTGGCTAGATTTGAGATCCGAGCCATAAATAGGCAACTTGCGTTTAGCTAAAATATAAGCAAGAGCTGACATTCCGATACCGCCAATACCAATAAAATGAAATGGCTTACCACTTAAATCAACATATTTACTCATTAATTTCTCCTTACACACCACACCGCACTCTTAACACGCGATATCATACCAGGAATTTTTTTTTTTAGATAGAGTTTAGCAATAATTTAGCAAAAACACTGGTTAAGTTAGTGAATAGTTTTTATTTCTCGTGATTAGTTTGTTTTCTATCAAATCTTTACCCACTGGCCAGTATTTTTCCGGACATATCTCAAAAACAAATCGAGGATTAATCATCAGGATTTTTTGGCAAAATCACAAATGTTTATGGCTGTTTTGCATAAAAATGCTATAAACCTTATGAAGCAAGCATTTTTAAATAAATCTTATTAATTAGGGTTTGCTGCAAGGAAAGTCTTTTTGCTGAGGTAGGGAATAGGGAATAGGGAATAGGGAATAGTGAAAAGTCAGAAGAAATGGGATTTATAGAGAAAGTGGTTGAAAGTATAGCTTGAGTGATTTTTCGGCCCTTGTCACCCCTTTCATCCTAACTTGAGGAGCACTACCGAGCTAAAAACCTAGTACTTTTTCCAGACCCAAAAAGGCTAAAAGCTTTATCTGTAAATGCTTTGATATTTTTTCAGCAAGCCCTAATTATCAAGTCTGACACTGCAAAAGTTTCAGGATCTTTGGGCAAAAAAACCAATGTTTATCATACCCAATCAGATCAATTAATATAGTTTCACTGAATTCAGAATTTAGAATTTAGAATTAAGAATGCCAGATTTGATAGGCTAAAAACTTTGACACTTCCCTACAGTTTCAGGCAATTATTTGACATTTAAAGTTTGAAACTATTTGTGACATCCTTAAACTGAATTGGTATAAGAATAAGATGGTAAGTATAGCTGAAGTCAGATATGGGATTTGTACATAAGTCATAATTAATAAGTCATAAGTCATAAATTAATTCGTAGGACGGACTATATTTCGAGATCCAAGAAAGGCCGTTGGCAGGTATCATAGAACCTCCCTACAAGATCGAAAGCTCATGGGGTGAAGCTTTGTACAATATCTATAGCACTACGTATTTTGGTGTTTGACAATAATTTGGGTTGTATAGCAAAAGGCAAAAGGCAGAAAGCAGAGGGCAGAAGGCAGAAGAAAAAATCTTGCTTTGTCTGAGTTTTGGGCTTTTTATACGTCCTAACTTTTGCTTCGACTGCTATAAGGGAACAGGGAATAATAGGGAGCAGAGGGATGTCCTAAGGTAGTATTTGCGTAGCGCTATATTAAAACAGAACATAAAATTCGCCCCATATTTGGTTTAATAAATTACTTGGGATCATAATTAACCTACAAAAAAATTATCAAATTACCATTTTGTTGTATGATAATCCTCAAGGTTAGTTTTCTTTTAAGCTCTTCTGGCTGAAATTCATATCACTTCTTTAAAAGTAAGGTATGTGGAATCAAGGTATGGCAGAGTTTAAATGTGAAATAAATATCTAAAACTATCAATAAGTAACCCAGGAATAGCACGGGTACTTGATAGATTAATTCGGAATATATCCACTTAAAGGGATAGATTTACCGAAAAATTCATACTGAAACTTTTTGATCAGTGTGTGGAACTGTCTAAAAAATTCAATTTTACAAGCTATTATTTAGGAGGTAAAAAGTGATTAGAGTTGCCATAAATGGTTTTGGACGTATTGGACGGAATTTTTTACGTTGCTTGCTGACTCGTACAGATAGCCAACTCGATCTTGTAGCTATCAACGATACTTCTGACCCCAAAACCAATGGTCATCTACTAAGGTACGATTCAATGTTAGGTACTTTAAAAGGTGTAGATATTAGTGCCGATGAAAATTCTCTTACAGTCAATGGCAAAACAATTAAATGTGTTTCTGACCGTAATCCTTTAAATTTACCATGGGGAGATTTGGGTGTTGACTTAATTATTGAGTCTACAGGTGTATTTGTGACTGAGGAAGGAGCTTCAAAGCATTTACAAGCTGGAGCTAAAAAGGTTTTAATTACTGCTCCTGGTAAGGGTGGACAAGTTGGTACTTTTGTGGTAGGTGTTAATCACGAGGATTATAAGCATGAAGATTACAACGTTATTAGTAATGCTAGCTGCACAACTAACTGCCTAGCTCCTGTTGTCAAGGTTATACATGAAAACTTTGGCATCATCAAAGGCACAATGACCACAACTCATAGTTATACTGGCGACCAACGTATTTTGGATGCTAGCCACAGAGATCTACGACGAGCTAGAGCTGCAGCGGTAAATATTGTGCCAACTTCTACAGGTGCAGCTAAAGCAGTGGCTCTAGTAATTCCAGAAATGAAAGGTAAATTAAATGGTATAGCGATGCGTGTTCCTACTCCTAACGTTTCGGTTGTAGACTTAGTGGCTCAAGTTGAGAGAAAGACCTTTACTGAACAGGTAAATGAAGTTATAGAGGCAGCTGCTAATGGACCAATGAAGGGCATCATTGAATACAACGATCTGCCTTTAGTTTCTATTGACTATCGTGGCCATGATTGTTCTTCAATTGTTGATGCTAGTCTGACAATGGTGATGGATGGCGATATGGTAAAAGTTATTGCTTGGTATGATAATGAGTGGGGTTACAGTCAGCGTGTTGTAGACTTGGCTGAAGTTGTAGCACAGAAGTGGGCTGCTTAAATAATTAATAATTAATAATTAATAATTAAATAGTTTAGGTTAAAAGCCTCCCCTTGAAAGCGGAAGAAAAGAAAATTTTTTCCTTGAGGGTCTATCCTATAGCTAAAAGGGAGAGGTAATTATTAATTGTTAATTGTTAATTGTTAATTGCTGAAAGAGGCAAACTGATCAACCTAGTTTTTTCGTAGATGTCTATTGTTAAAAACAACAATTTATGCTACAGGCGGGGTTTCATGTATGTAAGTCCTAGAGCGTATCATCAATTAAATCTGAAAAAGATACATGGCAAGAGTTTTGGGATGCTAGGTCAAGAAATACCTCATACGCTAAAAACCTTGACTGACAAAGCGTTTAACTTCTAATTGATGACAAACCCTAAGAATAAAAGAAAAAACTCCAATTTAAGATAGCCGTTATCAGGTTTAGGTTAATGCAGGAGTAAAATAAAAAACTTTTTCAAAAATGTTGAAATCCTTGGCTAAGTTTAAGTTGCTCATTTGGGTAGATTCCTTGGCTATCTATTAATAAGATGTCGGTGTTGTCTGTGGTTGTACCCACTATGGCTGCACCGACTCCAATTTTTTTGACTAATTCTTGGCCACAAATTAGTGGGAGGCACAAAACTAGCTCGAAATCTTCTCCTCCATATAGTGCCCAGTTTAATGCTTGTTCAGGTGAGACAAATTTAGTCAAGGAGTGAGGAATAGGAATTTGATTACGTTCTATCCTGGCCCCTATTTGAGATGCTTGACAAATCTGAATAATTGCATCTGCTAGCCCATCACTACTATCCATTCCTCCTACCAAGATAGAATTTTTGCTGTCCTCTGTACCACTAAAATTATTTAAAGATAAGCATTCCCATAAAGTGTTTAAAATGTCAAGCCTTGGGCGGGGTCTTTGGTGAGCCAAAATCAGGGTAGAGCGTTCTTCTTCTGTGAGAGATTCAACTAACTCTGGATGAAGTAATAATTCTAACCCTGCTCTTGATGCTCCATGGACTCCAGTGGCAACGATCGCATTATTTGGTTGACAATTTGAACGAAAAATGGTATGGTTCGGTTCAACTTGTCCAAAAGCAGTAATTGAGATAGTAGAAACTGGCGATCGCACAATATCTCCACCAACTATAGGGGTATTATATGGTTGTAAGCAGTCGTAAATTCCTTTGTAGAGTTGTTCAACCCAAGTAACGGGTGTATCGCCAGTCAAACCAAGAGCGATTGTAATTCCTATGGGAAAAGCTCCCATTGCTGCGATATCGGATAAGTTAGCAGCAGCACTACGCCAACCTACATCTTCGGGGGAGGTGGTGCGATCGCTGAAATGTACTCGATCAACCAGTGTATCAGTTGTCACTACTAATGATTTATTGGATTGAGTCAGCAAAATTGCAGCATCATCTCCAATAATATCTCCTGGGCAAAAATTGTGCAATATTTTTAAAAGCCCTTGTTCGCTAATATCTTTAACTTTGAGCATGAAAATTTATCTAAATTAATATTTATGAAAAATAGGAAATAGGTATGGAGGGAATAGGCAGAAGTATTTGATGATTTATAGATAATAATTGATTATTTGTAATTTTTGGAGAGGCATAACACAGAGCAATAGTGTTCTGTAGCATTTCGGGATCGCTAAAAAACAAAAATTATAGCGCCTAGCGCTAGGGAATAGTAAACTGTCAAAGGGTTTCATAATTTATAAATGTCCGCGCCCAATATTCGACTGCTATAATAATTTTCTCAAAAATAGGGAATAGGTATGAAGGGAATAGACAGAAGTAATTGATAATTTATGAATAATAATGGATTTGATTTAGGATTTTGCGAGAGGTATAATAGGCAGCAGCGAAACACCATATTCAATTGACCAACAGAAAAATCAATTTCCCTATTTTAATCCCAATGTTTCAATAGGAGGTAGTGATAACTGATAACTGAAATAACCCTCAGTTGAAAATTGATCTATGGTAGATACTGGTGTATAATTTTAGACTAAAATTATACATGATACTTTGGCAAAAATGGAATAATTAAAATGTTTTTTTTACTCTCTAAAAAATAAACGTTACTTTTGCATATTTATTTACTTTTTTGTTAGAGTAGAAATTAAGAGAATCGTTATTTTAAGCAATCGCCAAAATCTAGACAAATTTTTTGACTAACTATAGTTAATGTTAGTCAAAATTATACTTTTATTGGAAAATTAATAAAAATTAAATTTCAAATTAAAAAAAATAATAAAAGTTAAAGAAAAATAGAGTGATTAGCAAAAATTTAGACAAATATATAGGAATAAATCGTGTAGTAAGCTACATTTTTTTCAATCTAAATAATAAATGATAGTTTACAGTAGAAAGTAAAAGACGACTTCTTAACATTAATTTAATAATTTTTCCGATCTATGAAACCTAGAATCATAGTTTGTGGCTTGGGTCGTACCGGCTACAAAATATTTCGTCTATTAAGACAGCAGGGTGCAACAGTTGTTGGCATTAGTGACCGCCCACTCCAAGGAGAGGGTTCAGAAATTATTATTGGCAACTTTCGTTCAGCATCTACTTTATTAGCAGCAGGCATTCAAAGTGCTCATACTCTGGTTTTAACAGGGAAAGATGAGTCTGTTAATTTGTCTGCTTTAATGTTAGCAAGGATTTTGAATCCTAAAATTCGGATTATTAATCGCCTGTTTAACACAAGTTTGGGCGATCGCTTAGATCATACCCTGACTGACCACACAACCATGAGTGTGTCAGCTTTAGCAGCTCCAGTGTTTGCTTTTGCAGCACTAGGAAATCATGCTATTGGTCAGCTAAGTCTGTACAACCAGACCTGGCCAATGCACGAAGAATTGATTGATCGGGATCATCCTTGGGCAGGTCGTAAGCTAAGTTCGCTTTGGGATGATCGCGATCTGATGTTAATTTACTATATACCAGTAGCAGATCCAATCGATCTAGTCTCTGCAGTAGTAAAAGGGCGAGAGTTAAAGGTAGGCGATCGGATAATTATTGCTAGCAAACCTAGTGTCCGAACTCGCAGACAAAATTTAATTAACAACTTATTCAAAATATTTGCCAGACTCAGACAATTTCAACGACATAGTAAATCAGCAGTAATCCTTAACCTAGCTCTTCTAGTAACTGTTTTAGTTTGTACTATTACTTATATTAGTATTAATCTGAATAATAGTTTCGTTGATTCTCTGTACTTTACTGTGGGTATGATTACAGGAGCAGGGGGAAATGAAAAAATAGCAGAACAAGCACCAGGTAGTATCAAAGTATTTACTTCGATAATGATGCTTGTGGGTACAGCGATCGTAGGTATTTGCTATGCACTCCTGAATGATTTTGTATTAGGTACTCGCTTCCAAGAGTATTGGGATGCTGCTCGTATTCCTCTGCGGCATCATTATATTATCTGTGGGTTTGGTGGAATTGGGATACATATTGCCCAACAACTTGTTGCTAGTGGTTATGAAGTGGTAGTAATAGAGCGTAATCCTAACTGTCGATTTCTCAATACTGCCAGGTCGATGAAAATTCCTGTGATAGAGGGAGATGCCAGTTTATCTACGACCTTAGAAGTTGCCAATATTGAAAAAGCTGAAGCTCTATTAGCTGTAACTGGTAATGATATTGTTAACTTAGAAATTGCTCTAAGTGCAAAAGGTCTTGTACCGAAAATACCAGTTATAGTGAGAAATCAAGATCCGCACTTAGCTTTAATGGTGCAACAAGTGTTTGAATTTGAGTCTGTACTTAGTCCGACAGAATTAGCAGCTCCTGCTTTTGCGGCAGCAGCGATCGGCGGTAGAATTCTCGGCAATGGAATTACGGCAGATAGTTTGTGGGTGGCATTAGCAACTTTAATTACACCAGGACATCCTTTCTGTGGCAAAGTTACTCAAGACGTTGCTCACACTGCTGACTTTGTACCCTTGTATATAGAAAGCAACGGTAAAGAAATCCATGGTTGGGATTTGCTTACTAGGACTTTGAATTCTGGTGATGTCTTGTATTTAACGATGCCAGCGAATAGACTAGATCAACTTTGGAGAAATACGCCCGTACAACTAATAAGTAATGTAGTTGAATAGATATAAAACCCCAAAAATTTATTTTATTTATGGGGTAATTAACATTAAAGTTAAACAATAGAAAATAATTTTCAACTGTAGAAAAGTCTGGGAGCTTGATTCTTGAAGCTTGATTCTATTTTGAGTTTAATGCTTATATTACTACAAAAAAATAGTAATAAAATTTGGGATTAAAATAATGAATTATGTTCAAAAAAAAGATTTAATTGAAAATCCAGAAATTCGTTATATTTATCCTATGTCAGAGGGGCAGAAAGGGTTATGGTTTATCGACCAAATTGCCCCTAACAATACCACTTACAATGATTATAATGCGGTAAAAATTAATTCGTATTTAGACATAAAAGTCTGGAAAGCAACATGGCAAAAAATCGTAGAACGTCATGCCATTTTAAGAAGCACTTATGGAACGGATCAAGAGGGCAAACCCGTGCAAGTTGTGCATCGGAAAATGAATGTTCCGATGCAGGTGATTTATGCTAAGGATTGGAGTGAAGAAGAGTTAAAGCAAGAAATTTTAGCCCGTGCACATATTTTATATGATTTAGAAAAAGACCCCATTATCAGATTATATTTGTTTCAGTTTTCCGCAACGGAATGGGTTCAATTTTTTACGATTCACCAGATTGCTAGTGATAGTTTTACCAAAGATTTATTGTTAAAAGAATTCCAGAAATTATATGCAGGAATTCCAGTTAAAGAACCTTTAGTTTATACCGATTTTGTCAATTGGGAATCAGAAATGCTGAATTCACCTTCAGGAGAAAAGCTTCGGCAATATTGGGAAAAACAATTGGCGGGCGAGTTACCAATTTTAGATTTACCAACAGATATACCGCGCTCCAGTGTAGTTACTTATCGGCAAGATTCCCATGAATTAAAGCTCAATGAAGAATTGGTATCGTGTCTCAAAAAACTAGAGTTTGATAGTATTAGTCTTTTTAAAATTGCCTTGAGTGCTTTTTATGTCTTGTTATATCGCTACACAAATCAGGAAGATATTATTGTTAATATTTCCACAGAAAATCGACAGGGTAAAAAAGAGTTTAAAGATGTAGCGGGGAATTTAGCAAGTTTAGTTATTGTGCGGGGGAATCTTGACGGGAATACTACTTTTAAGGAATTGCTGATACAAGTCGCTCAGACGGTTGACGAAGCTCTCAAAAATGAAGGTTTTAATTATCCTTTGAGTCAATTTGTGAAGCAGTTGAAACAGAAAAGTAATTGCCGTCATAATCTGGTTTCTTCTGTGATGTTTAATTGGCAAAAATTAGGATGGTATGAGACAGATTTTCCAGAGGAATTACTTCAAATTGAGCCTTATTTGTTGGGAGAACAACGTGGCGCTCTCTATGACATTTTTGTAGAATTTATTGAAGTAGGTAATGAGTTAAATGTTCGATGGAATTATAATAGCGATTTATTTTATCCTGAAACTATAGACCGAATGGCGAGGCATTATTTGACCTTGTTAGAGGGAATTGTAGCTAGTCCAGAAACACCGATTTTTGAATTACCGTTGTTGACTGAATCTGAACTTCATCAGTTATTAATTGAGTGGAATAATACTCAGGTTGAATATCCCCAGGATAAGTGCATTCATCAGTTATTTGAGGAACAGGTGGAAAAAACACCCGATGCAGTGGCAGTGGTGTTTGAAGGGGAAGAGTTGACTTATCGAGAATTGAATAGTCGGGCGAATCAATTAGCTCATTATTTACAAAAGTTGGGGATTAAACCAGAATCTTTAGTAGGGATTTGTGTTGAACGTTCTCTGGAGATGATTGTGGGATTATTGGGGATTCTGAAAGCGGGTGGTGCTTATGTTCCTCTCGATCCAACTTATCCAATTGAGCGCATCGCTTATATGCTAGAAAACTCTCAAGTTTCAGTGCTATTAACTCAAAAAAATTTGGTAACTGGATTACCGGAAAATCAAGCGCAAATTATTTGTTTAGATACTGACTGGAATTTAGTTAGTCAAAAAAGTGACTTAAATCCCAATTGTACTACTTCTGAGAAAAACTTGGCTTATGTAATCTATACTTCCGGTTCCACGGGTAAACCTAAAGGTGTAGGAATGAAGCACCTTGCTTTGAGCAATCTAATTTTGTGGCAAGAGTCAAATACAAGAATTTCAACCAGAGCAAAAACCCTGCAATTTGTACCAATTAGCTTTGATGTCTCTTTTCAGGAAATATTTTCAACCTGCTGTGGGGGTGGAACTTTGGTATTAATCTCAGAAGAAGTACGACTAGATCCTGTTGCTTTACTACATTTGTTAAGAGCAAAACAAGTGGAAAGACTGTTTCTTCCTTTCGTTGCTTTACAGCAGTTAGCAGAGACTGCTCAAACCAGGGGATTGATTCCTACCAGTTTGCGGGAAGTAATAACAGCAGGGGAACAGTTGCAAATAACTCCAGCGATCGCCCACTTTTTCTCGCAACTAAAAGATTGTTCCCTTCATAATCAATACGGGCCATCAGAAACTCATGTAGTTACAGCATTTACCTTAACCGGTTCTACTGACACTTGGTCAACACTACCACCTATTGGTCGTCCCATTGCTAACATTCAGATTTACATCTTAGATCAATTTGCACAACCTGTACCTGTGGGAATTCCTGGTGAGTTGTACATCGGGGGAGTTAGCCTAGCCCGAGGCTATCTTAACCGTCCTGACTTGACAGAGCAAAAGTTTATCCCTAACCCCTTTGATAATTCAAAAGCGCAAAGTGCGTTCTTGGGGTCTCCCCAAGTAGAGCAACTTTGCAAGAGAGTCAAAATTCAAAAGTCAAAATTATATAAAACAGGGGATTTAGCTCGTTACTTACCGGATGGAAATCTAGAGTTTCTCGGACGTATAGATAATCAAGTAAAAATTCGAGGTTTCCGCATCGAACTCGGAGAAATTGAAGTAATACTCGCCCAACACCCCAACCTGCGAAAGACTGCGGTAATTGTCCGAGAAGACCAACCAGGAGATAAGCGCTTAGTTGCTTATGTTTGTGCAAATGAGGGGCAAATCCCGACTTCAGCTCAACTGCGTCGGTTTCTTAAGGAAAAGTTACCAGACTACATGGTGCCCAGAACGTTTATAATTCTAGAAGCTTTTCCCTTAACACCAAGCGGGAAAGTTGATCGCAAGGCTCTACCTGCCCCTGATACTTCAAGTTTAGTTCGTGAAACCAGCTTTGTTGCCCCCCGGAATTGGGTAGAACTGCAGGTAGCTCAAATTTGGTCAGAGATTCTGGGTGTTTCTCCTATTGGAATTCACAATAACTTTTTTATTGAATTAGGCGGAGATTCCTTGTTGGCTACTAAAATCATTGGGGTAGTGCGCGATCGCTTCCAGGTAGAATTATCGCTAAATTCTTTATTCAAGTATCCTACAGTAGGAGAGTTAGCCAAAATTGTTACCCAGGTAGCTAAAGAAGAGCGATCGAATCCTTTGCTATCCCTGGAACCCATTTCACGAGAGCAAACTATTCCTTTATCTTTTGGTCAAGAACAATTGTGGTTTATCACCCAATTAGCTCCTTCGGAACCGATCTACAACGAAACTTTTACCATTGATTTCGGTGGGGATATTAATATTCAGGCATTATCAAAAAGTTTGACAGAACTGATCCGCCGTCACGAAATTCTGCGGACTACATTTAGAGTTGTCAACGGGCAACCAGTTCAGGAGATTCATCCGCCATCAGCTTTGACTTTACCCGTCGTTGATTTGCGCTCTTTGCCGAAAACAGAAGGAGAAACAGAAGCGTTGCGAATTGCCACCGAACAACTTCGTACTCCTTTTGAGCTAGTCCGAGGTCCCTTGCTGCGAGCAACTCTGATTCAGCTTGCAGAAACAAATTATCGACTCTACTTAGCCGTGCATCATACTCTGCTAGATGGCGAATCTCTGACCAACATATTTTTGCCCGAATTGGAAACTGTTTATACGGCATTTTGTCAAGACTTACCCTCACCTCTAGCAGAGTTAACCATCCAATATGCAGACTTTGCGGTTTGGCAGCGACAGTGGTTACAGGGAGAAATTATTTCCAATCAGCTTGTCTACTGGGAGAAACAACTGGAAAATTTACCCAAACTGCAACTTCCGAGCGATCGTCCCCACACCCCACAAACCACGTTTGCCGGTTCGCGGCTTTGTTTCACACTCTCAAAAGATTTAACCGCAAAGCTCAAAACCATTAGTCACAAAGAAGGTGTCACCTTATTTATGACCCTAGCAGCAGCCATCAAGGTTCTGCTTTATCGCTATTCGTCTCAAGAAGATATTGTCATTGGTACTGTCACCTCCCAACGCAATCGTTCGGAGTTACAAGGAGTCATGGGAGACTTTTTGAATACTTTAGTGTTGCGTAGCGATCTGAGTGGTAATCCTAATTTCCGAGAATTGTTAAAGCGAGTCCGAAATGCGGTCTTATCCGCTTACGCAAATCAAGATGTACCCTTTGAGCAGGTTGTCAATGCTGTTCATCCCGATCGCCACGTCAGCCAAAATCCCCTTTTTCAAGTATTGTTTGTTTTTCAACCACCTTTAACTGAGGATAAGTTAGGATGGAAAGTCAGCCAGTTCGAGGTAGATTCGGGCAGATCAAAGTTTGACCTCACTTTTAATTTAGAGGAACGACTAGATGGAATGAGTGGGGCGATCGAGTACAATACCGATTTGTTTGATGCTGCAACTATTGAACGAGCGATCGGACATTTGATGACTTTATTAGAAGGAATTGTTGCTCATCCGGAAACTTCCATTGCTCAATTGCCGTTTTTGACTGAAACTGAACGTCATCAGTTATTAGTGGAGTGGAATGATACGACTGTTGATTATCCCCAGGATAAGTGCATTCATCATTTATTTGAGGCACAGGTAGAACGGACACCGGATGCTGTGGCAGTAGTATTTGAAGAGCAAAAATTAACTTATCATCAGTTAAATTGTCGAGCGAATCAATTAGCACATTATTTGCAACGATTTGGCGTCAAACCAGAAACTTTAGTGGGAATTTGTGTCGAGCGTTCCCTGGAAATGGTAGTGGGATTATTGGGGATTCTCAAAGCCGGTGGTGCTTATGTTCCGATTGACCCAACTTATCCCACTAAGCGCATTGCCTATATGCTCGATAACTCTCAAGTTCCAATTTTACTGACTCAAAATCATCTACAAGCGACCTTACCTGAGTATCAAGGACGTGTCCTAAGTTTAGATTCAGATTGGAATGCAATTGCAGCAGAAAGTCAAGAAAATCCGACTCCTGGAGTAACGCCAGAGAATTTAATTTATATTATTTATACTTCTGGTTCAACTGGAAAACCTAAAGGAACAATGAATACCCATAAAGGGTTGGTTAATCGAATTCTGTGGATGCAAGATGAATACCAATTAACCGCAAGCGATCGCGTCTTACAAAAAACCCCCTTTAGTTTTGATGTTTCCGGGTGGGAATTTTGGTGGACGTTAAATATGGGTGCGCGTTTAGCGATCGCTAAACCAGAAGGTCAAAAAGACCCTAACTATTTGGTTAAGCTGATTAATGAACAACAAATTACTACCATTCATTTTGTCCCATCTATGCTTCAGATTTTTCTGGAAAACCCCGATATTCAATCCTGTAGCAGTTTGAGACAAGTATTTTGTAGTGGGGAAGCTTTACCTCTTGCTCTCCAAGAAAGGTTTTTTAATCGTCTGAAGGCTGAATTACACAATCTTTACGGTCCCACTGAAGCAGCAATTGATGTCACCTACTGGCATTGTCAACCTGAAACTCAATTGTCAATTGTACCTATTGGTTATCCCATTGCCAACACACAAATCTACATCCTAGACAAACATCTCCAACCAGTTCCTATTGGCATTCCCGGAGAACTGCATATCGGTGGTGCAGGTTTAGCACGAGGCTATCTCAATCGAAAAGAACTCACATCAGAAAAATTTATCCCTAATCCTTTTAGCCAGGAAGCGGATTCGCGACTCTACAAAACTGGTGATTTAGCCCGTTATCTACCCGATGGCAAGATCGAATATATTGGACGAATTGACAACCAAGTAAAAATTCGCGGTTTCCGCATTGAACTCGGAGAAATAGAAGCGATCTTAGCAGAATATCCCGGAGTCAAAGAAGCGGTAGTAATTGCCCGTGAGGACAACCCAGGAGATAAACGTTTAGTGGCTTATATTGTTGCTGAATCAACTGTTCCTAGCATCAACAAATTGCGTTCTTTCCTCAAGACAAAGCTACCAGATTATATGGTGCCATCAGCTTTTGTCGTATTAGAAACTTTACCGCTCACTCCGAATGGAAAAGTCGATCGCCGCGCCTTACCCACCCCCTATGCTTCTAGTCTCGCCAATGAAACCAGTTTTGTTGCTCCTCGCGACTCCCTTGAACTACAACTAGCCCTAATTTGGTCAGAAGTTCTCGGCATTTCTCCGATCGGAATCCGCGATCGCTTCTTTGACTTAGGCGGATATTCCATCTTAGCGGTGCGTCTCATGGCTAAAATTGAGCAACAATTTGGCAAAAATCTATCTTTAGCTGCCCTATTCCAAGGAGCCACCGTAGAACAATTAGCAATTCTACTGCACCAAAAAACCGATACTCAATCTTGGTCTTCCTTAGTTGCCATTCAACCCCAAGGAGAGAAGCCACCATTCTTCTGTATGCCAGGAAGCGGTGGCAATGTCGTCCACTTTCACCAACTATCTCGTCATTTAGGCAATGATCAACCCTTTTACGCCTTGCAACCTCCATCTTTAGATGGGGTGTCGGAACCATTCAGGTCTGTTGCAGAAATTGCTGCCTATTACCTCAAGGCTATCCAAACCGTTCAATCCTCTGGCCCCTACTACCTTAGCGGTCACTCCTTTGGATCTCTGGTTGCCTTTGAGATAGCACAACAGCTACAACAACAGGGAGAAACTGTCGCCCTCCTAGCCATATTAGACCTTCCAGCTCGACTTCCTGAGAGCTACCCAAAAAAGTTAGATTGGGATGATACCCGATGGCTGACCAATATTGCTTATATCCTAGAAACGTTATCTGGAGAAAAGCTAAATATTTCCTATGAAATACTCAAACCTCTTACTGCCGAAGCTCAATTAAAGTATCTGAAACAACAGATGGAAAACTTCAACTTGTTGCCACCTGATTCGGCAATTGAGCGAGTGCGAGGCATAGTTCAAACCCTTAAAGCTGACGAACTTGCTTTTCTGAATTATGTTCCACAAGGCGGCTATCAAGGTCGGATTACTCTGTTCCGCACTAGCGAAGTTTATGAGGAAGCGCTGGAAATGCTGGGCGAAATTACCAGGGACCAAACTTGGGGCTGGAATCACCTTTCTAGTCAACCTGTAGAGGTTGATGTGGTTCCTGGAAGTCATATCACTATGTTGAGAGAACCTCATGTTAAGGTATTAGCTGAAAAACTGAAATTTTGTCTAGCTAAAGCATGGAAAAGTGAACTATAGCACTACGCGCAAGTCAAAATTCAAAATTCAAAAGTAATTTCTGAGTGAGTTTGAGCATTTATAAATGTCCTAACCTATTTGCGTAGTGCTATAATAATAAGTTGATCAAATTCAACAAATCACTATTTCTACAAGATTACCAAATGGCAAAAATCATTGGTATTGACCTTGGCACAACAAATTCTTTGGTAGCTGTGATGGAGGGAGAGAAGCCTACTATCATTCCTAACTTATTGGGAAATCGTATTACTCCCTCAGTTGTGCGGATTCTAGAAAACGGGAATTATATAGTTGGAGAAAATGCTGCTAAAGCACTGACTACTGACCCTAAAAATACTATTGCAGGTATAAAAAGATTTATGGGCAGACGCTACAACGAGGTTATGGATATTGTACCGACTGTCCCCTTTGATGTAGTTCTCGGTAGAAATAATTTCGCCATGGTTAGATGTCATGGTGTTGATTATAGTCCCCTGGTTATTTCTGCCATGATTCTCCAATATTTAAAGGCTTCAGCAGAAGCATATTTAGGTGAAGTGGTAACTCAAGCAGTTATTACTGTGCCAGCTTATTTTAGCGATCGCCAACGTCAAGCAACTGTAGATGCAGGAGAAATTGCAGGACTTGAGGTTTTACGAATTATCAATGAGCCAACTGCTGCCTCGCTAGCTTATGGTTTGGATCGAAATAGAGAAGATAATGAAGACGTTGAAAATATTATTGTCTTCGATCTTGGTGGTGGCACATTTGATATTAACATTTTAGAAGTAGGGGATGGAGTTTTTGAAGTCTTGGCTCATAAAGGAGATGGATTTCTTGGCGGAGATGATTTTGATAACGCAATTATTGATTGGATTCTTGAGGAAATTAAATTAGAATATGGGGTCAATCTCTCCAATAATGTGCTAGCTCTACAGCGAATAGCAGAAGTTGCTAAACAAGCTAAATGTGAGCTTTCAGGTGTCTCGCAAACACAAATAAACATTCCCTATCTTATTAAAAAAGATGAGGAATTTATCAATTTAGAATTAATTTTAACACGTACAAAATTTGAGGAAATTTGCGAAGAATTATTTGAAAGACTTATTCCTCCATCTGAACAGGCTCTGAAAGATGCGAAACTTTCCTCATCAGAGATAGATAAAGTTGTTCTCGTTGGGGGAGCAACTCGAATGAAAAAAGTATCTGAAATTATCCAAAGAGTCTTCAACACTCAACCGAGCAGTTCTGTAAATCCAGATGAGGCAGTAGCTTTGGGTGCGGCAATTCAAGCTGGTGTCTTAGGTGGAAAGGTGAAAGATGTACTTCTACTTGATACTACACCTCATTCTCTGGGTATCGAAGCACAAGGAGGCGTTGTAAATAGAATAATACCAAGGAATACAACTATTCCAACAAAAAAATCAGAGGTCTTCTCAACTTTATTGGATGGACAAACTTCTGTAGAGATTCATATTCTTGAAGGTGAAGGAGAGTTAGCCATTGACAATCGAACGCTAGGTCGATTCATTTTAGATAGAATTTTTTCTGCTCCTCGAGGCATTCCCCAGATTGAGGTTACCTTTGACATCGATGCTAATGGAATCCTCAATGTAACAGCTAAAGATAAAGGCACGGGAAAAGAGCAGAGCATCTCAGTTGAGCTTAGAATGTCTAAGGATGAAATTGAAGTTATGTCTAATATTTTAGATAGAAATGCAGCTTCAATTAAAAAAATGCAATTAAAGTGAATTTATAAAAATTTAATTCTCAAGTTTTAGGTTTGCAGCTAATCTACGAACGTAAATATCCTTATCTTTTTCCATAGCACTAATAATAAATTTTTCTTCGATAAATTCATCATATTGCATTATAGATTTATAAGCTTCTAATCGGACAGATGCCTGTGAATAACTACATAGATTCATTAAAGTAGATACGATTAATTTTCCATGAGACTGAGTAATATCTTGGGAATAAAATTGATTCCTTTTGCCTAAAATTTTAATAAGATTAATTAGATGCCAAGATTTTATTGTTGAAACTTGGGAAATAACTGCAAGTAGAGAAATAATTAGTTCCTTTTCAATCCTCCGTTTTTCAAAAAGACTCAATGTGTAGCGGTGAACTCTAGTTTCTTTATCCATTAATAAAGTGGTTAGATATTCGGCTGGCTGTTTACCATAACGATTTCTTAATAACCAGGCACAATAAATGCGATATTCTGAAAGATAAGCATCAGAGTATTTTGATAGCATCTTGTATAGCAATTCATCATCTGCTAAATCTAAAGAAGTCAGTGCAGTTAAAGCACTGTGAAGCTCCATCTTTCCAAGACTGTTAATACCTTCTTCTATTAGTGTAAAATCTTGATTATTTTTCGACTCGACAAGAATACTAATTGCATTTAATTTCATTTCTTCTTTGTAATGATAACGCCCAGGAGGAAGACGCAGAGTCTTATCTTCAGGTGTTTTATTTTCACTTGACTCCCCTTCCTCTATAGAATTTTCTAGCTCTTTTTTATCATCTTCTGAAAATAGAGTCTGAGTATTATCAATTTCTAACATTCTGCTAATCATCTCTCTTGTTAAAGGATGATTAGGATGATGACGTAATACTTGCACGATTATAGGTGCTAACCTTTCCTTATTTTCATCTCTGGCAATTCTTTCAAACTTATCTAAAGCAATTATTAACTCATCACCAATGTTATTAATATCAATCCTTTCAAAAGCTTGAAGCATAGCAATTTGTCTTGAAGCAAAAAACTCTTCTTCTGAGGTAGCGAGCAGAGAAATTATCCTATTAACCAATTCTCCATTTCGCTTCAGCATTTTATCTAGAAAAAGAATTGCTCCAAAACTAGGAGAAAAACTACTTAATATACTGGCTACTTCTTGTAGAAGAAGTTCAATTTTTGTTTCCAATTCTTGAGATAGCGCAAGCTGTTCTAACCAACTTTGTGCAATGATATACTCCATAAATTCGTCATAAAGGAAGCGCACGTTTCTTTGAGTCACCGAAAATTGTAAACTTTCTTCAAAGATTAAATTCTCAGAGCGAATTAAGTTATATAAAGATGTACTTTTGTTTGCTTCTTCAGATGTTATTTCTAACTCAGAAAGATTTAGGCTAGTTTTTCTCTTCAACCACATTTGATGACCAAGTTTGGTTAGAAAACCAATAATTTGTTCAGTTCTAAGAAGACCAAACTGCTGAATAATTTTGGCTTCTACACGTTCTAAATATAAGTTAAATACCGAGAATAGTTCAAGATTACTGACTTTATCAAACTGATAGTCTCGATATGCTTCACAAAAGAAACGTAAAAGTAAAGGATTCCGTAAAGATAAGAGATTGCTGGCATCAAAGCTAGATTGAATATTGAATCGTTTAAAGTACAATCGAATTGCTTGATTAATTTCCTGCTCATTAAATTCATTTAGTTCAATTGTTTTAGTTTGAAAAAGCGAAGGTTTAAGTGTAGCATAAAATAAATCCCAAAAAATGTTTCTACAACTAAGAATTAGCTTAATTCTCTTATCTTCAAGCTGGATAATAAAATCTCTAAGTGAGCGAACAAACAAAGGCAAATTACTATTCTCATTTATGCCATCTATCAAAATAAATAAATACTGACGACTTGGATTATCCAATATTTGTTTAATCCGATTCATCCAGTTGTCAAAATTTCCAGGTAATAATGACTCTAATTGTCGTTGTATGTAATATTCAACATCATACTTATCTGTGATTTCCATTTGTCCACTCAATAAAACAACTGGAGATTTTTTACTTAAGTTATTTGCTAAATGACAAAGAAGGTTTGTCTTTCCATATCCTGCATTAGCAACTAAAACAACACATTTTTGAGCTTGAATTTCCACAAGATTATTGATTTCTTTAATTAAATCATTGGCAAACTTCCACTTAATAGGAAGACCACCCGCATAAGCATAAATTTTCGATGGAAAAATATTAAGGCATATTTCTTCTACTTTTTTTTGAATATCCGTTTTATCTGCGACTAAAACTTTTCGACATAATTGGAATAAATTTTCTGGCAATTCTGATAGAGCTTCACTACTAATAAAAGGAAGTTCTTTTAAAAGTGATATAGTTGTATTACACTGAGAATAAAATTCTGTATTTATTCTTGGCAAACGTATCGTATAATTTATTAAACTAAATATACTTTCTGTTTCATCAAAAAAAAACGCTTTCTTTAGATAATTAGTAATTCGATAATACTGTTCCGAAGATTGACTATTTCTAATAGCTGTCTTAGCCTTTGGTAAATAGTAATAGGCTTCCTCTCGCAAGCGATAATTCTTGGAAATTTGAATTAAATCGTCAATAATTTTATCGACTCGATCAAGAAAAGTTTGGTCAAAATTTACAAATGACTCAATTTCCTTTTCTTCTCCACGTTCCAGATAAATGTCAGGAATATATTTATCTCTAGCAACTGACCTTATTTGCTGATTAATGGAGGCTCGACATAATAAATGTAAACTATCTAGAGAAAACGAATTGTGCTGGTTGATGTCTATTTTATCAAACAACAATTCTCGCATAACTTGAATAAAATCACTGACAAATGTTTGCTCAAGTCTATCAATATTTTCAAAAAAATTAACAACGCTATTGTCTATAACCCCATTCTTAAATGCCTCATAATTTAAGTTCGTAGTTTCTGTCTGTTGAGGAGATAATTGAGATTGCTTGAAATAGACAAGACATGGAATATTTTGAGCTTTTGCTAACTCATATTCCAACTCTATAAATGGTTTCTGAGTCTCTCTATCAATCAAGCCACAATTATCACCAAATAAACCTATATAGAGCACAGATTCCTGTATCTTTTCTCTACGCTCTTGAAGCAACTGACTATGATGGCTACTAAAATATTCTATACCGCCATATAGTTCTCCAAGTTTGTCTAATGTTTCCTCAAGTATCTGTATCTCTCGTTTAAATTCATTAAAATCGGCACTTATGAAAATTAAAGCGCGTTTGGGAGAAGGTATAGAGTAAACATCTCCAACATGAACTCCAATAGTTTCTGCAGAGACTTCTTGAAAGTGTACAGAACTATGCTGTTGCTCTTTTGCTCCTTCTCCCTTTATGTCTTTGGGGTGTTTTCTTGCCCTGCTCGAACTTGCTCTATGTCGATTTCGCCTTGGAATTTGCCCTCTCTAACCTTAACTCCTGTCCCTGTTGCAATAATATCTTTTATCTTCAGAGCAGCTGCTTCAATTTTTTCTAAATCGACACCAATAACTAGAACATTTTCTGCTGGTAGATTTTTAGCCGTATCCAGGAGAAATTCAGCTTTTTTAAGAATTTCTGTATCTTTATCTACCCCTAAATCAGCTATTTCCTCTTCAACAGCAGCTTGCTGTGTTTTAGACTCCGGCTTTTTTTCGAGTCTGTCAACTCCTACATCAGGATATTTAGTTTTGATAAGATTCTTCAAACTTTGATAACCATCTTTTACAGCTTGTTCTACCAAAGACTTCATTCCTGTTACAGCTCCTATCGCTAAGGCTGTGACAATAATAGTTGCAGGTTCCATAATGATTTTCCTCCCTTGGATTGGTAAAAAAGATTAGTCTACATTCTAGCAGGACTTTTTAAAATCACCCCCAAATTCAAGCCTCAACTATTATAAGCAGCGTTCCAGAAATATTATAATTCTATATTTTAAAAATAAGAAAAACTTATCAAATCAGTCAAAATCTTAGATTTTTCAAGCTCTGAAACCTCTACATAGACAGACTTTCATTTGTAGATTGCCCCTGGTGACAGCTTCGTTATATTTGCCCCAACCTATCGGTTAAAGTTTAAAACCCCTCAGTTGAGGTTTGGGACATCTCAGTTGAGGCGTTCGCGTAAGCGGAACGGAGTTCTATCGCAACCACTAAACCCTAAAAGTAACAAATTATAGATACCAAATGGGCTTTACAGAATCCATTTGGTATCTATTAATCTACATAAATATAATGTACATTAATATAGGATAAGGAGAAAAAAAGAAAAAAGTAAGATGGACAATTTTAATTCACTGCTAATGGCTACAAAAAAAGCAATAAATCCTAAAGTATTTAGCAAAATTATTAGCTCATCAACTTTAGGATTAATGATATTTTTAGGAGTAATAACTACCATTCCCCCTAATGCAATGTCACACGATGCAATGTCACAAAATAATGAAGATAATAATCAACTTCAACAGGACTCGGAGTCAAAACAAGAATCTCTATTTATTACCTATCCGTCACGCAATCATAAAACTACTTCAGACCGAATTTTCTTAATTGGTACAGCTTCTCCAGAAGCGGAAGTTACTGTTAATGGAAAACGAATTAATGAGCGTAGTAAATCAGGTCATTTTGCCCCTAGTTTTCCATTACAAATAGGGGAAAATATATTTACTGTCCGCCATCAAAATGAAGAGATTATTTTAAAAATAACACGCAATTCAAATCAACCACCTGTACCAATAGGAATAGCTTTTGGTAAAGACTCTTTGACTCCGACAAAAGATATTGCCAGAATGCCAGGAGAACTAATTTGTTTTCAGGCGATCGCTCCTCCAAATGCTAATATTTCTGTTTCATTAGCTGCCCAAACTATTCCTTTACTGTCTCAGTCTCAAGTAGTAAATTTACCAGGAAATTTGGCAGTATTAACAGGAGATAATCAACCTGTTCCTTCTGCGGGAGAATATTATCAAGGTTGTGCGAAAGCAGAAACACCAGGAGAGTTAGGTCAACCTGAGTTTAAACTAAGTTTCAGAGGTAAAACGGTGACTCAAAAAGCACCGGGAAAAGTAACTATTCTTTCTCCGACTACATTTGAGGTAGCAGAGGTGACAGTAGAAGAGGGAATCGCGAGAACCGGACCGAGTACCACTTATTCCCGCTTGACTCCCTTGCCAAAAGGTACTAAAGCTTTGATTACAGGCAAAGAAGGAGACTATTTACGACTTGACTATGGGGGTTGGATAAAAGCAAGTGAAACCAGGATATTTACAGATGCAGCACCACCCCGTTCGGTAATTCGGAGTGCGCTCTCTCGTCAGGTTCAAGGTGCAACAGAAATCAGATTTCCTTTGCAAGTTCCGGTGCCAATAACAGTCGAACAGGGCGATCGCTATTTAACTTTAACTCTGCATAATACCACTGCTCAAACTGATACTATTTGGCTAGATGATGACCCGTTAATTGAGCGATTAGACTGGCAACCAATTCTAACTTCAACAGTGGAAAATGAACAGGCAGTTCAATATAAATTTTATTTAAAAACAGACCAACAATGGGGTTATAAATTACAATATGTTGGTACAACTTTGCTGTTAACTTTACGGCATCCTCCGGCAGTAAAAAGTGGAATTAGTTCTGCATATAAACCTTTAACTGGAATGAAAATTTTAATTGATGCCGGACATGGAAGTGAGAATGATTTAGGAGCAAGAGGTCCGACTGGTTATCCTGAAAAAGATGTGACATTAATTTTGTCAAAGCTATTAGAAAATGAGTTAATTAAGCGGGGAGCTTCGGTGTATATGACACGGAAAGCAGAGGAGGATTTATATCCTAAAGACCGTGTAGAAATGATTAATCAACAAGTGCCAGATTTAGCACTTTCTGTTCATTATAATGCTTTACCTGATTATGGAGATGCTCTAAAAACTCAGGGAATTGGTACTTTTTGGTATCATGCTCAAGCTCATAGTTTGGCAGTATTTTTACATAATTATTTAGTGGAAAAATTAGACCGACCTTCTTATGGAGTATTTTGGAATAATTTAGCTTTAACTCGTCCGGCGATCGCTCCTTCTGTATTGTTGGAATTAGGGTTTATGATTAATCCTTATGAGTTTGAATGGATTATGAATTCTCAAGAACAACAGAAGTTAGCAAAAGCATTAGCAGATGGAATTGTGGAGTGGGTAAAAAGTTCTGAGTAAATTGAAATAGCAATTAGGTATTTGCCAGTTATTAATACAGCAAATTCCTAGTATATAGCATTTCTCATAAAGATGAGGTACAGTTACGATCCCCCTAAATCCCCCTTGAAAAGGGGGACTTTGAAGACTCCCCCCTTTTTAAGGGGGGCAGGGGGGATCTAAAACTTAATCT
>NZ_JAAHHT010000130.1:9091-25930 GCF_010672085.1 Okeania sp. SIO3I5 | reverse complement strand
TTTTTTGATTTAGTTTTAATTAAGTGTTACCTTAACGGGGTGAACTACAACACCACGCCAGTTGCTTCAAGTCGGGAGACCCGCCCAACGCACTGGCTTCTCTATCCCATTGCTAAAAGCGTTTGGGACTACTTTTCGTAATATGTTTAAACTTCCATTGACATCAGCATTGTATTTGACACCATTTTAGTTGTTTTTTTATGTTTTTCTATAAAATCAATAAAACTTTACAACAATACTAAATTTTTGACTATCTAGTAGGATATTAAATAATTAAGATTAGTTGTAATACCAATTTGAAAAAAGAATGTTACGAATAGTAATAGGGAGAAAAAGATTTTACAGGAGATACCTCTTTGAGAAAAAAGATAATTTTCGACTAAAAAATGGTGTTGAAGACATTCATTCTGATTCCTGACTCCTAAAAAATTCCCTAGGTATTTGTAGCAAACATTTATCAAAATGGTATAACCCACCATCTTTATTTTGAATAGAGCATTAGACTGCTCCAAAAAGGAAAAATAAAATCAATTATTATTCATAAATTCTCAATTCCCCCCTGTTCCTTGTTTCCTGTTCCCTCTTTTTTATGAAAAATAAAATCAATTATTATTCATAAATTCTCAATTCCTCCCTGTTACCGAAACAATTAAACAATTAAACAATTAAACAATTAAATAATTAGATAATTCAGGTTTAAAGCCTCCCCTTGAAAGGGGAAAAAAATAAATTTTTTCCCTTATTAGTCAATCCTCTCCCTAAAAGGGAGAGGTAATTATCAATTATCAATTATCCATTATCCATTATCAATTATCAATTATCAATTATCAATTATCAATTATCAATTATCAATTATCAATTATCCATTATTAAACTGTTCCCTCTTTTTCAGTTTAAAAATTCAGCATGATAACGAATATGATCTTCGATAAAAGATGCGACGAAATAATAGCCATGATCGTAATTTTCTTCCATTCTTAAAGTTAGTGGTAAGCCGACTTTTTTACAGGCATTTTCAAACACTTCTGGGAGTAATTGCTTTTGAGCTAAAAAAGGATCAGCAGTTCCTACATCAATTAAAATCGGACGATTATAACCAGCAGTTAAAACTAATTCACTAGCATCATAATCACGCCAATTTTCTTGGTTTGTACCTAAATAATTGGTAAAAGCTTTCTCCCCCCAAGGACAACGCATAGGTGCTGCAATAGGAGCAAAAGCCGAAACAGATTGATATTTTTCAGGATTTTTCAAAGCACAAATTAATGCTCCATGACCTCCCATTGAGTGACCAAAAATACTTTGCTTATCTGGTTGTACTAGAAAATTTCTGACAATAACTTCTGGTAATTCTTCAACTACATAACTATACATTTGATAATGTTTTTTCCACGGTTCTGCAGTGGCATTAATATAGAATCCTGCACCCGTACCTAAATCCCAATCATCATCCTCTCCCACAATACCAGTATTACGTGGGCTTGTATCTGGTGCAATTAAAATTAATCCATATTTATTAGCAAATTGTTGCGCTCCTGCTTTAACCATAAAATTCTCTTCAGTACAGGTTAAACCAGACAAAAAATAAAGGATTGGTAGAGGTTTTGATTTGGCTTGTGGTGGTTGATAAATTGAGAAACGCATCTCAATATTACAGGTGGAAGATGAGTGGAAATAATAGCTGACTGTGCCACCAAAGCATTGATGTTGTTTAACCAGTTTAATTTTTGTAGACATAAGTCATTTTAGTTATTAGTCAGTAGTCAATAGTCAATAGTCAGTAGTTGTAGGGGCGATTCGCGAATCGCCCCTACCTAGACACTTCGTGCATAACCCTGTAGATGATTAGATTATATGTGTAATGAAACAGATTTAATATTATACCAATTCCCATGAATTAATACTAGACTTAGGTAAAGCTTCAGTTATTAATTAATTAACACAAGCGCATAGAATCTTTTTGCTAATTTGAGCAAATTTAATGTTAATTATTTATATTTTTACCGAATAATTAATAATTAAATAATTCAGCTTTGTTAGTCTCTCCTTGGATAGGGAAAAAAGCGGTTGAGGGATGCCGTTAGCGGAGCGGCTCTGTCAAGAGCGGGTCTCCTTTCCCTCCGGGACGCTACGCGTTTCATGTCGCGCAGCGTTAACGCAGTTTTGCGCTAGCTAAACGGCATATCCAATCAACCAAGAGAGCGGTTGTTTGCGTTAGCGTTTGCGCAGCATTCCGCAGGAAAGCTCCTCTGAAAGAGGCAGCAAGTCCCTAGGATGGGATGGATAGGTGACCTAACCATATCCAATCAAGCAAGAGAAATAAATTTTTTTCCTTTTACTCAATCCTCTCCCTTTTAGGAAGAGGTAATTATCAATTATCAATTATCCATTATCGATTATCAATATCCCCTTTTTTGAGATTTACTTTAAAAACAATTTCTCACATTTTTTTGATGCAAATCTTATGAAATTATTAACTATTATGTAATTATCCCCTAGGACATTGTAGTAATGATTAATTAAATTACCATTTTATGGAGAATTGGATAGTATTATGTGCTCAAATATTGAAGCTGTAAAAAAAGTGAGTATCGCCATCCCCCAATTTCAACATCCTGAACTTTTGGAGATTGCTCTAACTCATCCAAATCACATTTATGATCAGACTAATATTATTAGGTCACAACAAAAAGAACGGGTTCTGGAACATCAAGGTTTGGCTAATCTTGGCTATGTAGTTTTTGGTCGAATTGTTAGTAGGTATTTATCAAACAATTTTTTGAGTTTAGGTCAAGCAACTTTGACTATTATAGAAAGCGATCTTGTTAGTAGAAAGATGCTTTCTGAATTTGCTAGAAATTTAAAATTGAGGCATTTTTCTCTATTGGGAAAAAGTTATAAATGGAAGCATAAAAGTGAGCAAGATAAAATTTTATCTCAAATATTTGAAGCTCTAATAGGTGCAATTTATTTGGAGTTTGACAGGGATTTAGAACGGACTTATCATTGGTTAGTTAAACATTGTATTGCTAAAGCAGTTAATCATATTTTGACTACTGCATTTAAAGATGATTCAGATTTAGAAACAGATTTTCAACTGATAGATTGGATTGAAGTTTTAAAATTACCTTTATTAAATCAAAATAGTTTATACAGAAAAAATAATCCATTACCAGAATGTTGATCGAAATTAGAATTGATTATTGGGCGTTGGTAAATCAAGGGATAAAACTTTAAGAGTAATCTGTTTCTAATGCCTCTAACTACCTCCTCTATAACTCCTATTTTTCCTAACTCCTGACCAAGAAAAAGAGGTAACAAGCCTCCCCTTTCAAGGGGATGAAAATTAAAATATTCCTGGTTTCAAGCTACCGACTTCAGGCGGTAGTCAGTGATAACTGATAACTGAAATGACTCCTACCCTCACCCATAATATTTTTTTAGCAAACCCTAGATATCAATAGAATTTATAGTATTAGAGAAAATAATGGATAAAGATATAACATTACATTTTTTTTGTGGAAAAATGGCTGCTGGAAAATCCACTTTAGCAAAACATTTATCAGAGAAACACAATGCTCTTCTTTTAGAAGAAGATAATTGGCTTTCCCAACTTTATCCAGGAGAAATAACTGATATTTCTGGGTATATAAAATATTCGGGAAGATTTAATTATTAATATTTGTACTTCAGATACTTGGAATTTGCTGTATAATCAGGAGTTACGCAGACAAACTCAAAAACCGGGTTTCTTGATTTTTCTTATTTAAGAAGAATAGGTAATTGTTAATTATTCATTATTAATTATTCATGATTTAAAAATGTCTTACAGTAAATTTAACTTAGATGAACTACTAACAAATTTTAATCTAAATTTAGTCGAAGTTCAGGGGAAATTCAACAATTTACCGGAAGTTTTACCCAGTAAAATATTGCAAGAACTTTTCCAAGACTATGTACCTTTAGCAGTTGCTATTGGTTCAGAAAAAGCTCGTTCCGAGTTAATTGTTGCGCCAATTTTGGTAGAGATAAAGAAACAACTAAATAATCAAATTAGCATTTTTTCAGGAATAGAATTTAACGTTATTCCTGACCAAGGTTTAAACGGTTTTTGTGATTTTATTATTAGTCATTCTAACAAACAACTTGTGATTGAAGCGCCAGTTGTTGCTTTGGTAAAAGCCAAAAATGATAATCTGAAATCTGGTTTTTCTCAATGTATTGCAGAGATGCTAGCTGCTCAAATTTTTAACCAAAGAAAAGGCAACAATATTGATAAAATTTATGGTGTTGTGACAACTGGAACAGTTTGGCAATTTTTAGAGCTAGAATCTGAAACTATAATTGTAGATTTGGCAGAATATTCTATCAATAATTTATCGAAAATTTTTGGTATTTTAATTAGTTTAGTAAGGTCTGGTATTCATTAATGGATAATGGATATTACTTTTTCTTAAAAGGGAGTCTGGTAGGGTGCGTTACTCTTCGCTAACGCACCGAAATATTTGAGATAGTAATATTTGGGATAGATGGTGCGCTACATTTCATTAAGGCACTCTACGAACTATCTTTGCACAATAAAGTAGGGTATAATTAAATATATCAATTGGGTTTGGAGACCAAACCCCTACGATAAAATGTTACAAATTTAGGCTCGCTATATATTAATTATATTTTGCTAAGGTAAATTACAAATGACTCAAGATTATCGCGCTAAAACACTAGGAGATGCTTACAATATTTCTAATTTTATTCCTCTTCAAGATGAGGATTTAGAAAAATATTATTATGATTTATCTGAAGTAAGAAAAACAGAAGCTATCGATAGCATTAATTTTATTTTAAGTGTTGCTGAACCTGAAACAACTCAAACAATTTTATTTGCAGGTCATCGTGGTGGAGGGAAAACTACTGAATTAAAAAGATTAGAAAAAAAATTAGAAGATAAATATTTTATTATTTATTTTATGGCTGATGAAGAACTAGATACTAATGATGCTCGTTATACAGACCTATATCTAGTAATTATTAAACAGGTTGAAGAACACTTAAGAAAGAAAAATATTACTTTAGACAAAAGGTTATTGCAGGGTTTTGAAGATTGGTTTAAAGAGATTACTAAAGAAAATGAAGAGACAGTAGAACGCTCAGTTAGTGTAGAAGCAGGAGGTCAACTAGGAAGTCAAACACCGATTCCTTTTTTGGTTAAACTTTGGGTGAAATTATTAGCTCAAATTAAAGGGTCAGCTAAAAATAAAAAGATAATTCGAGAGACTTTAGAAAAAGATATTTCTCGACTCAAAGCTGATATTAATGCTCTCTTAAGAGATGGTACAAAAAAGTTAAGGGAAAAGTATCCTGAATACAAAGGAATTTTAATTATTGTTGATAATTTAGACCGCGTTCCTCCTGATGTGGGAAAACATTTGTTTTTTGAATATGCTGCTCAATTGCAAGAATTAGATTGTAATATTATTTATACTGTGCCTATTTCTGTTGCTTATTCTACAGAAAATGTTGGTAATACTTTTGACCAAAATCCCCATACTTTACCGATGGTTAATATTTACCAGTATGACAGTCAAGAGACTGATTTACCACATAATAATAGACATTTAAAAGCAATGGCTGAAATAATTGCTAAAAGAGTTAATACAGATATTTTGTTTGAGTCGGAACAAGATTTATTAGAAATAGCTAAAGCTAGTGGTGGTCATGTTCGTCAATTAATGCGAATTATGCGGACAGCTTGTATGACTGCTGGTTCCCGTGGTCATAGTAAAATTAATAATGATGATGTTGATTATGCAATTAAACAGGAACAATTTAATTTTGAGCGGGTTATTCCTCATCAACATTATGAAATTTTAGCCAAAGTTTGTCAGAGTAAAAATTTAGAAAAGAACGAAACTTCTCAAGCGATTTTATATAATACTTCGGTTTTAGAATATAACGGAACTAATCGTTGGAATTATGTTAATCCAGTTATTAAACGCAGCGATCTATTCAAAGAAGCATTAAATAGGAGTCAGGAGTCAGGAAATTAGGAGTTAGGAGGTAGGATTTAGGAGATAGGATTTAGGAGTAATAATTAATGGCTTTAATACCATTTTTTAGGTTGCCAATTCTCTTTTCTGTTAAAGGAAAATTTCCTGTAAAGTCTTTAATAATCATACTTTTTATTCGTAATACCAAATTCAAAAAAAGCTGTTACATTCCAATTTGTGATTTATTCCGACAATTTAATACTTTATCGCTTGCATTCATTGTCAAAATTAAAGTTTTTTCCTCCATTTTTTGTGTATTTATCTTTCCTGGTTCCGACGTTCTTTATCTCCTTTAACCTGTTCTGTGACTGTAGCAATATTTTATGAAAATGGTATAACATTCTTTTTTAAAATTGCTCAAGAATTAGGCAAATTTACTTTTAAACCACCATCTGTAGGGGCGAATGGCATTCGCCCTCCTTATATGTAAATTCTCTGCTTATAAATTAAAGAACCGCTATAAAATCCTTGAGGTTAATACTATGGGTGAAAATAGTCGTAAAGTTAAACCGAGCGATCGAGAAATTCAAGGGTTAACTGAAAATAGATTCGGTCAAAATGCTTTGGGGCAATTTTTGATTCAAAATCAGGAATCTTTGAATCAATTATTGACTGTTATTAGTTTTGCTAAAGGATTTCATTTAGGCATAATTCAAGTTGATTATCAGGAGGATTTGGATACAATTATTAAAATAATTACTACTGATGAAAAATGTAGTCAAATTCAGTTTTGGCAATTAAAGTTAGATGACCCTGAGTTGGTTTTTTTCCGGGATGAAATGGTGAAAAGACTAGCCGATTTTACGATTGAACCAGAAAAGAAATTAGTTATAATTATCCAAGGTTTAGAAAATGCCATTGGTTTACCAGGTGAGAAACCGGCTTTTTTATATGATTTGAATTATATACGAGATTTATTACCTAGAGATATTCCTTATCCCATCATTTTTTGCCTACCTAATTATGCAGTTAATCGTTTAGCAAATTTGGCTCCCGATTTATGGTCATGGATATCTTCAGTTGTTAAGTTTAATTCTCTGGAAATTCCAGTTGTTTCACCAGAAAGTAAAACTCTGCTTATTAATAAAATTGAGGAAGAAATACCAACAGGAATTGAGGAGAGAATTGATTTTTTAGGGGAGCGTTTATCAAAATATTATGAATCGAAGGACGATTCAGTCAAAGAATTATTTTATTTACTGAGTGAGTTGGGTATTGCATATCGTAAGCAACAAGATTTAGAAAAAGCAGAAGTCTATTTACACCAAGCTGAGGATTTATATCTGCAAAATAAGTCTTTAATTTCAAGTACAGATCGGGGGAATCTTTTTCATGATTTAGGTTGTTTGTATATTAGTAAAAACAAAGGTTCTATAGCTAATAATTTAGAACAAGCTATTAGTTATTATCAATTGGCTTTAGAAATTTATACCCGCGATGCTTTTCCTCAACAATCGGCAATGACGCAAAATAATCTTGGTGAAGCTTATCGCAAGAGAATAAGAGGAAACAAAGCTGAGAATCTAGAGCAGGCGATCGCCTTTTTACAAAATTCTCTTAAAGTCAGAACTTTTGACGCTTTTCCTCAAAATTGGGCAGCGACGCAAAATAATCTCGCAAATGCTTACAGTGAAAGAATAAGAGGAGACAAAGCCGAGAATTTAGAGATGGCGATCGCCTTTTTACAAAATGCTCTCCAAGTGAGAACTTTTGAGACTTTTCCTATAGATTGGGCAATGACGCAAAATAATCTTGGTGAAGCTTACCGTAGCAGAATAAGAGGGGATAAAGCTGAGAATTTAGAGATAGCGATCGCTACTTTCCAAAATTCTCTCCAAGTCAAAACTTTTGATGCTTTTCCTTTAGAATGGGCAAAGACTCAAAATAATCTCGCAAATGCTTATAGCGAAAGAATAAGAGGAGACAAAGCTGAGAATTTAGAGCAGGCAATAGCTTCTTACCAAAATGCTCTTAAAGTTTTAACTTTTGACGCTTTTCCTGTAGATTGGGCAGCTACGCAAAACAATCTTGGTGAAACTTACCGTAACAGAATAAGAGGAGATAAGGCTGAGAATTTAGAGCAGGCGATCGCTACTTACCAACAAGCTCTCAAAGTGAGAACTTTTGAAGCTTTTCCCCAACAATGGGCAAGAACTCAAAATAATCTCGCTGTTGCTTACAGTAAGAGAATAAGGGGAGACAAAGATGAGAATCTAGAGATGGCGATTGCCTTTTCTCAAAATGCTCTCAAAGTTTTAAATTTTGAGGCTTTTCCTGTAGAATGGGCAGCTACGCAAAACAATCTAGCTATTGCTTATAGTAATAGAATAAGAGGAGATAAAACCGAGAATTTAGAGATGGCGATCGCTATTTACCAACAAATTCTCAAAGTAAGAACTTTTGAAGCTTTTCCCCAACAATGGGCAAGAACTCAAAATAATCTCGCTGTTGCTTACGGTAAGAGAATAAAAGGAGACAAAGCTGAGAATCTCGAGATGGCGATTGCCTTTTCTCAAAATGCTCTCAAAGTTTTAACTTTTGAGGCTTTTCCTGTAGAATGGGCAAGGACTCAAAACAATCTAGCTCTTGCTTACGTTTCTAGAATTAGAGGAGACAAAGCTGAGAATTTAGGCATGGCGATCGCCTCTTACCAAAATTCTCTCCAAGTTTATACCCGTGAGACTTTTCCCGAACAATGGGAAAAGACGCAAAAGTATCTCGATCTTACCGTCAAAGAATTAGAGAAGACAAAGCCGATAAATTAGAAATGGTTGTCGCCTTTTACCAAAATGTTCTCAAGGTTTACCCCATGGCTAGCCAAGGATTAAAATCCTTGGCTAATAGCTGAAGTCATCTCAAGATGACTAGGTTATCTATACCGTCTTTTTGGATTGTGATTACAGGACTTACGCAGAACCGCTATATCTAGTAAGGGCGAATGCCAGCAAGCCCCTACATTTGGCGTATAATTCCAGATTTTGCGTAAGTCCTGATTAATTAATACAGTCCAATCTTAGACGTAGCGATCGCTTCTTAGCAAAAAGCTGTCAAAAGTTCTGATTTTGAGAGTTTTCGGGCTTTGTTGTATGAAAACTTATGGATTCCGCACAAGCTCCAAGGTTATGTACTTCATACTTCTACAACTATTGTCCAATAAATAAATCTATGTTTTCTTTCTTAAAAAAAGGCTGAAACTTATACCTGTAAAGGCTTTTAGCCATTTAACTATTGGCCAATAGAATAATAGAAATAGGGTGATATAGCACTACGCAAATAGGTTAGGACGTTTATAAATTCTCAAACTCAGTCAGGGATTACTTTTGAATTTTGAATTTTGAATTGCGCGTAGCGCTATATAGCTGCCACTAGGTTCACCTTTTATGTCGGATCTGACAACCGAAAAGCAGAACGGATTTTCTATGGCTATTACAACACAGCCTAGTTTTCCCCAAAAATGGAAAATGACGCAAAAGAATTAGAGAAGACTAAAGTAGAGAATTTATCTGACAGCAGATTCCAAGTATATGAAGTACAGATTTAGTAATTAACAGGACTTACGCACGTGAACCCAGAAACCCGGTTTCTCGTAAATGTTTATTGTCAAAAACAACAATTTATCGTAGAAACCGGGTTTCTTTGCGTAAGTCCTAAATTAAATTTCTCAGTGCGAGCATCTTGCTCGCGTAGGTGTACCTCACCAAAATAAAATCTGCTGTAAGTCTCATTAATTAGCAAATCAACTATCTTTATTCATCAGGATTTACGGAAAACCACTATATATGGGGTATTGGTGCGTTACGCTAGCGCTAACACACCCTACCAATAGCTGCTAAAGATGACTTCTGCTGTCAGCCCAGAAATTTATTTCTTGGCAAATGATAAAATATACCCTTAAAGTTGGCTTTTGTAGTAAAATTTATTCTGGTTCAATAAAGCGTTAAATGCTTACTATTTATTGTACAAATAATCGAAAATTATGAAAATAGCGATCGCTCAACTTAACCCTATTATTGGTGACATTTCTGGCAATGCTAAATTAATTTTGGAAGCTGCCCAAAAAGCCCAAAAATCAGATGTAAAATTGATGATAACTCCCGAATTATCATTGATAGGTTATCCTCCACGAGATTTATTAGTTTATCCTAGTTTTATTGAAGCTGCTACTTTGGAATTAGAAAGTTTAGCTCAAGATTTACCATCAGAAATAGCTGTTTTAGTCGGAACTGTAACTTTTAATTCTCAAGCTGCTGAAAAAGGAGAAAAATCTTTGTTTAATAGTGCGGTTTTATTAAGCAATGGAAAAGTCAAACAAATATTCCATAAACGACTTTTACCTACTTATGATGTCTTTGACGAAGACCGATATTTTGAACCTGGAAAAAGTAGCGATTTTTTCACATTAGAAATTTCCACTGACAGCTCAGAATATTCAGCTAAAATCGGCGTGACTATTTGCGAAGATTTGTGGAATGACGCAGCATTTTGGGGAAAGCGAAATTATACTTGTGAGCCGATGAAAGAATTAGCAGCACAACAGGTTGATTTTGTAGTTAATATGTCAGCTTCTCCCTATCGGGTAGGCAAACAAAAATTGCGAGAGTCAATGTTGGAACATAGTACGAATCGTTATCAAATACCAATTATTTATGTTAATCAAGTAGGTGGTAATGACGATTTAGTTTTTGATGGTTGTAGTGTAGTTTTTAATAGCGCAGGAAATCCGCTCTATCGTGCTAAAGCTTTTGAGAAAAGTTTGGCAGTTGTAGAATTTAATTCGGCAAAAAAAGATTTAATTTCTGCTGATTTTGAAAGTATAAAATTGCCAGAAAGTGAGGATGAAGAAATTTGGTCTGCTTTGGTTTTAGGCGTCAAAGATTATGTACAAAAGTGTGGTTTTTCCAAAGTTGTTTTTGGTTTAAGTGGAGGAATAGATTCAGCCTTAGTCGCAGCGATCGCTACTGCTGCATTAGGAAAGGAAAATGTTTTAGCTATTTTAATGCCTTCTCCCTACAGTTCGGAACATTCTGTAAAAGATGCTGAAGCTTTAGTAGAAAATTTAGGTATTGCTAAACAAATTATATCTATCGGGGATTTAATGAAAGGTTATGACAATAATTTAGCCGATTTATTTGCAGGTACAAACTTTGGAATTGCTGAAGAAAATATTCAATCTCGGATTCGGGGAAATTTATTAATGGCAATTTCTAATAAGTTTGGTCATTTGCTTTTATCCACAGGCAATAAGTCAGAAATGGCAGTTGGTTATTGTACTCTTTATGGAGATATGAATGGTGGATTAGCCGTAATTTCAGACGTGCCGAAAACTCGCGTTTATTCCCTGTGTCGCTGGTTGAATCAACAGGCAGTTAATAGCAATCAAAAATTCTATGGAGCCGAAAATTTACTAATTACTGAAAAGTCAAATATTATTCCCGAAAATATTCTGACAAAAGCTCCGAGTGCCGAATTAAAAGAAGACCAAAAAGACCAAGATTCCTTACCTGATTATGAAGTCTTAGATGAGATATTATTCCGGTTAGTAGAAAACTGCGAATCTAGTGCAGAAATTATTGCAGCAGGACACGATTCAGAAGTAGTAAATAAAGTAGTGAAATTAGTCATGCGGGCAGAATTTAAACGTAGACAAGCACCCCCCGGTTTAAAAATTAGCGAACGAGCTTTTGGCACAGGTTGGCGGATGCCTATTGCTAAAAAATTAGTGATAAATAATAACTAATATAGTAATTCCTAAAAAGAATCAGGTATGTGTATTTGTAATTTTTAGGGAGAAGTTATCTTGGTAATTCTGGATAGTATTAGCGATAAAAAAGTTGTTGTTTGTAGTAAGGCTTTTTTAGCCCCAAAAACATTGATAGGTAGTCCTGTTTAATCCCAAGTTCCGCTATAAATAAGCCAGAATTGTCACTAATACCCCTATCTTAATTTGCCAAATTATCAAATAAATTGTTCATATTGATTCTACCTTTAAATCCTAATTATATAGGGAATTTCATCTCAATCAGATACAAGCAGGCAAGATATCATAACTACAGAGGGTAGACATTCAGCTTTTGAAAGTAATAACTTATACTAAGCGTGAAAAAAGAATGTTACAAATAATAAGGGCGATAAAAAAAACTTGCTTAGGAGATGTTTTTTTGACGAATTCAATAAGCTATTCCCATTTGACTCCTTACTCCGTACGGACGTTGCTTGAGCATTAATGCGTTTTCCGTTCCGGAATGCTCCTATTCCATGTCGCGGAGCGTTAACGTTTGCGGAGTATTCCCTATATGAAAGTTGTGCTTTAGCTAAACGTCCCTACCTCCTTATATCATGTCCGGATAATTAGTTATAAAAAAACTTTCTTCTTCTTCTCCTATTCTTCCTCTTCCTTCTTTCTTCCCTCCTGACTCCTGACTCCTGACTCCTAACTCCTCCGTAGTTATTTATTTATCACTATTCAACCGGACATGATATTACTCCTTAAAAAAACGAGATATTTGTAGCAAACATTTATCAAATTGGTATTACTAAGGTTAGCTAATCAGCTTTTCTTTCCTACGCAACGCTGCGAAAAATAAATTTTAATTCTCCTGAGAAACTAATTCTTCCTTCCCAGATAATAATTTAATAACTCATAGCTGAATCCTTACTCCAGAGATTTGCTATAATACTGTATCGCCGAATATTCAATCCTTATATTTGATTATGGTTTATACTCGCAAAACGTTAAATTTATCCGACATTGAACTTTCTTATCTAGAATGGCAAACAGAAGAAAATCAGGAGAAAAAACAACCACTTTTACTATTACATGGTTTAGCAGATTCAGCCTTAGTCTGGCTAAGTTTAGGAGAATATTTATCTACTAAATATCATATTATCGCGCCAGATATGCGCGGTCATGGAGAAAGTAGCAAACCAGAAAACGGTTATAGTTTTCAGACAACAATTGCAGATTTAGAAGCATTAATCAAACATTTAAACTGGTCTTCAGCTCATATTTTAGGTCATTCTTGGACGGGAAAATTAGCTTGTCTTTGGGCAAGACAAAATCCTGAAAGATTCAAAAGTATGGTTTTGGCAGACCCAGTTTTTATTGGGAAAATGCCTGGATTTTTTAAAGTTACTTTTCCTATTCTTTATCGGACTTTAGAAACTCTCAAAGGTATGGGTCCGTTTGATAGTTTTGCGGAGGCAGAAACTCAGGCAAAGGAGTTAGGAAAATATGCAGGTTGGAGCGAATTTCAACAAATAGTTTTTCAGGAAAGTATCGAGGAAAAAGCTGATGGAAAGTGGGGAAGTAAATTTGTTGTTCCTGCGAGGAATGAAATCTTTGAAGAAGTAATGCGAGTTCCTGGTTTAACAGAATATATTGATGTACCGACTTTGTTTATTCAACCAGAAAAAGGTGTCAATAAAAGCGATGTGCAAATTAAGCCTTATCATAAGTATTTAAGGAATTTAAAACTGGAAAAAATTCCCGGTAATCATTGGGCGTTTTTGGTAGAAGCGGAAAAATTTAATCAGATAGTAGCAGAATTTTTAGAAAGTTTTTGATATATATTTACGGTTTGCTGAAAAAGTCTTATGGGTAAGGGTAGGAGTCAGGAGTCAGGAGTCAGGAGTCAGAATTTACCGGTGGTTTAGAGGAGGGACTCAGAAGAATAGTCCGTTAATTTTTCTGTCAAGTGTGAGCCTTTAATACTAACATGCATGAACCTTTTAGACCATTAAGTTTGTACTTTTTCAATACCGAAAAAGGCTAAAATTTTTATCTGTCAATGCTTTCATCTTTAATCAGCAAACCCTATTTAAAACTAGGCATAAAGATCCTATCCACTTTCAACAATTTAACTCTATCGTAATTAACTTTTATCTACTTAAAAATGAACAAACAACAATCTTCAAAATCCCATTTTATTGCACCTAAATTACTCAAAACAATGGAATATGAAACACCAATGGGAAAATTCTATAGAACAGCAACTTATATAAGTCGAATCAACGAGGTAGGTAGTATCGATTTTACTTTCGGAAATTCTTACGAAATGCCTTTACCTGGATTTGTTGAAGCTTTACAAAATAATGCAATAGTCCGTAAAATAGGGTGGTATAGCTATAAAACAAATTTACCTCAAACCAGAGAAATTGTCTCTAAGGCACTAAAAAAACATAGAGGAATATCTATTTCACCTGATGATATTTTTATGACTAATGGTACAGTTGTTGATTTAGCAATCTGTTTAAAATTGTTAGTTCAATAAGGGGACGAAGTGATTATTAATCTTCCTCCCTGGTTAGGTTATCGTGGAATGATTAATGCTGTAGGTGCTACATCTGTTGGAGTTCCAGTAATAGATAAAACCTTTGATTTAGACTTAGAAAAAATTGCCAATTCTCTGACAGAAAAAACTCGTGCTATTGTGATTAACTCCCCTCATAATCCAACAGGTAAAATATTTTCTGAAAAAACCTTAGAAAATTTAGCCAAATTATTAACTGAAGCTTCTCAACGTTATGGTAAACCGATTTATTTAATTTCCGATGAAACATTTAGTCGTGTTGTCTTTGATAATCAAAATTGCCCAAGTCCGACACAATTTTATCCCTTTTCTTTTTTAGTATATGGTTATAGTAAGACTTGGATGGCTCCTGGTCAAAGAATAGGCTATATTGCCCTTCCTGAAACTATGCCAGAACGTGAACAAATTAGAAATTTAATTAGTAGATTACAAACCTCATTTTTGGGTTGGTGTTTTCCAAATCTTTTAATGCAATATGCCTTAGAAGATTTGGAAAATTTAAACTTAAATATTGAAAAATTACAATATAAACGCCATTGGATGATTCAAGAATTAAGGAATATTGGATATGAAGTAAATGTACCAGAGGGAACTTTCTTTTTATTAGTAAAATCTCCTCTTGAAGATGATTGTGCTTTTGCTGAATTATTAGCTAATTATGGGGTATTTTTCTTGCCAGGAACTCCCCAAGAAATTCCTGGTTATTTGCGGATATCTTTGACCGCAAATAAAGATATGATTACTCAAGCATTGCTAAAATTTCAATTAGCTAGAGAAAAACCAACGTTTCACGGAAGTTAAAAGTTAAAAGTCATACATTCAAAAGTTAGTAAGTCCCGTTCAATAATGGATAATGGATAATTACCTCTCCCTAAAAGGGAGAGGATTTACTAAAAGGAAAAAAAAATATTTTTTTCCCTTGAAAGGGGAGGCTTTAAACCTAAATTATCTAATTATTTAATTGTTTCGGTAAGGTGTATGAATGAAGCTTAACACACCAAAATATTTGAGACTTTTGACTTTTTATTTCTCCCTATTCCCTGTTTCCTAAAATAGTAAATTATGGAGATGAAAAATATGCGCTCGCTGTTAGAAAAATGGGCAAATTTAGAACCACAACGTTGTAGATATAATAGTAATGAAACTATAGAAGTTTTGTACAAAAATCAATGGCATTCTGTTAGTCAAGAAAATCCAGTTAGGGATGGTATTTTAATTATGGCGTTGCTAGAAGTTGGCGACGAAAGAAACTACTTATATTCTATTGAAAAGATACCTCGTCCAGAAGCTAATTCTGATTATGATAGTGAACCACAAATATTGGTTGGTGTTGGTATGCGAGATGCTTGGCGTTCTGCAGAGGGAGAAAATTTAGCGTCTACAGTTGTGGAACTTTTCTTATCAGAATATTTGGGTTGTTTTGCTAGGGATAATTAGGGAAAAATTATTGCTTCAATCAAACATAAATTGTTGTCAAATAAGTTTCCTCCAGGGGGAATGCCAGAAATATTTTCATCTTTTTCATCCTGTGAAGCTCCCAAAAACTATATGCTGGTTTTTCCTATCATCAAATCTTTCTATCCATCCCTCCTAGGGTGGAAAATTCCCAACATTTTCATTTTCATTTTGTGAAGCTTCTAAAAAAAATTCGCGGGTCAAAGAATTTTTGGTTGTATCCTGACAAAAATTTTGATATTATAAAAGTTAGATGGAGTTGTTCGTATGTTCGCATGATTTTTTATTCAACCCAAATGGACTCTGGGAGCTGGACAAGAATATCTTCATCCTGTGAAGCTTCCATAAACTATAAACTATATATTTGTTTTTCCTATCATCAAATCTTTCTATCCATCCCTCCTAGGGTGGAAAATCCCCAACATTTTCCTAAATGTGAAGCTCCTAAAAAAATTTTCCACGCCAAAGGATATTTGGTTGCATCCCCACAAAAACTGTGATACTATAAAAGTTAGCTGGGGTTACTCGCCTATATCCATGACTTTTTATTCAACCCTAATTAACCCTAGAAGCTTTACAAGAATATTTTCATCCTGTGAGAGCTTCCCAGAAACTATATGCTGGTTTTTCCCATCATCAAATCTTTCTATCCATTCCTCCTAGGGTGGAAAATCCCCAACATTTTCCTAAATGTGAAGCTCCTAAAAAAATTTTCCACGCCAAAGGATATTTGGTTGCATCCCCACAAAAACTGTGATACTATAAAAGTTAGCTGGGGTTACTCGCCTATATCCATGACTTTTTATTCAACCCTAATTAACCCTAGAAGCTTTACAAGAATATTTTCATCCTGTGAGAGCTTCCCAGAAACTATATGCTGGTTTTTCCCATCATCAAATCTTTCTATCCATTCCTCCTAGGGTGGAAAATCCCCAACATTTTCCTAAATGTGAAGCTCCTAAAAAAATTTTCCACGCCAAAGGATATTTGGTTGCATCCCCACAAAAACTGTGATACTATAAAAGTTA
>NZ_JAAHHT010000130.1:0-8991 GCF_010672085.1 Okeania sp. SIO3I5 | reverse complement strand
TTCTATCCATTCCTCCTAGGGTGGAAAATCCCCAACATTTTCCTAAATGTGAAGCTCCTAAAAAAATTTTCCACGCCAAAGGATATTTGGTTGCATCCCCACAAAAACTGTGATACTATAAAAGTTAACTGGGGTTACTCGCCTATACGCATGACTTTTTATTCAACTAAAAATATTATTGTTTCTAAGGGATAGAACTCCGTTCCGCTGCGTTTCATGTCGCGCAGCGGAACGCTCAGGTTGTAGACAGAAAAAGATACCAAAGATGTAGTGCGGGCATCTTGCCCGCTAGTAGTATACCTGAGTTAGATGAAATTACAAAATAACTTCTGACTTCTGAGTTCCAACTTCTAACTTCAACAGCGCACCCTACTCAATCAAAACTATAAAAACTCACATCCCATATAAGATTGCAAAACCTCTGGAATTTTCACACTACCATCAACCTGCTGATAATTTTCCAAAATAGCCGCCATAGTTCTCCCCACTGCTAAACCCGAACCATTCAAAGCATGAACATACCGAGTACCCTTCTTCTTTCCCTCCTTAAACCGAATATTCGCCCGACGTGCCTGAAAATCTTTCACATTAGAACAACTAGAAATTTCCCGATAAGTTCCCGATGACGGCAACCACACCTCCAAATCATAACACTTAGCTGCCGAAAAACCCAAATCTCCAGTACACAACTCTAAAATCCTATAAGGTAACTTCAGAGCTTGCAAAATAGCCTCTGCATCTGCCACCAATTTTTGATGTTCCTCCTCAGAAGTATCAGGATGCACAATTTTTACCATCTCAACCTTATTAAACTGATGGAGTCGAATCAACCCCCTAGTATCCTTCCCATAAGCACCAGCTTCTCGACGAAAACACGGAGTAAAAGCACAATGATAAATAGGTAGTTGCTCCGCCGTTAAAATTTCATCTCGATAAAGATTCATAGTTGAAACTTCCGAAGTAGGTATCAACCACAAGTCATCTGCTGCACACTTAAAACTTTCCTCCGCAAATTTTGGTAACTGTCCTGTAGCAGTCAAAGACTGACTATTGACCAATAGTGGCGCCATAACTTCCACATAACCAGCTTGAATATGACGGTTAAGCATGAACTGAATAATAGCGCGTTCCAATGCTGCACCTGCTCCCATCAAAGCAACAAAACGACTTTGAGCAATTTTCACTCCTCGCTCAAAGTCAAGAATGCCTAATTTTTCCCCTATTTCATAGTGAGGCATAATTTTAGGATTTTGGGGAATGTATTCATCACCCCATCGTTTAACTTCTATATTTTCTGCTTCACTTTTACCTATAGGTGTAGACTCACTAGGCAAATTAGGCAGAGGTAAAAGTAAAGCTTCTATTTTAGCCTTTAGCTCTTTTTCTTCAGGTTCTAATTCGCTAAGTTTAGCCTTGAGTTGGTTCCCCTCATCTTTTAAAGCTTGAACTTCTGCACCTTTAGGATCACTGCCCGATTTAATTTTTTCCCCTACCTGTTTACCTACTTGGTTACTACGAGCTTGGAGTTGCGATCGCTCTGTTTCTAATTGTCGCTGTTTTTCATCCAATTCTAGAATTGGTTGTAAGTCATACTCTCCACGACGGTTAAGTAATTCTTGTACTGTTTGTGGATTTTCTCGAATTTGTCTAATGTCTAGCATAATTTTTCCCTATACCTTTAATTTGTCTCATTTAACAGAATATTACTTTAGCTCCAGTTTGAAACATTAATCATTACTAAGTCAGAAGTCATAAATCAGGAGTCATTAGTCATTAGCTGTTTGTGTAGCGGGGATTAGAGCAACGCTCCAAAAACATTTCGCCTTATACCAATTTCCATGCATTAATGCTATACTTTGGTGACACTTCATATAGAATCCGGGTAATTAGTTATCGCATTACTGAAGAGTAAGGAGTAAGGAGTAAGGAGTAAGGAGTAAGGAGAAAGAAAGGAAATGAAAATGCATAAATTTTTAAATTCGTATTCATGCTTAACATATTTTAGTTGAGGATTTTTGAATGCGATTACTGTATAACCGGATTTTATATCAGTTGTCAAGTTATTAATGCAGGGAAAATAACTTATTCCCTAATTGGGTAGTCCTGCTGAGGAATGGCGAAGATACATAAGTTTTGTAATTTCTTCCGACACTTCCGACACTTCCGACACTTCCGACACTTCCGACACTTCCGACACTTCCGACACTTCCGACACTTCCGACACCTCCCACACTTCCGACACTTCCCACACCTCCCACACCTCCCACACTTCCGACACCTCCCACACCTCCCACACCTCCCACACTTCCGACACCTCCCACACCTCCCACACTCTCTCTACCATTCCTCAGCACCACCACCCCTAATTGTTAGCCAGTTAATGTTAATTATTATTTGGTAAACCAAATAATAATATCTAAATCATTCCCCTTTTTAAGCTATGCTTTATAAACATCTTTCTTAACATAAAACTTGGGCATTATAGACAAGTTATGTGTAAGTCTTGGAAAAGTTCAAGATTTGAGGGAAAAGGGAATAGAAAAGATCAAAATATTTTTATCTGATAACTCGGAGAAATATGACATATATTGAGGACAATATATAGGGTTTATTAAACTAATAGACTTCTCCAAAAGAGAAATGCGACATATATTTAGGATAATATATAGGATTTATTAGACTAATGAGGTAGACATATATTTATTGATATTATCCCTTATTCCCTGTTCCCTTTACTTGGATAAATACGACAGATATTGAGAATAATATATAGGGTTTCTCAGACTAATGAAGCAGAAATATCTTGATTTCTATTCTGTTCCCTATTCCCTATTCCCTATTCCCTGTTTCCTTCTAATGAAGCAGAAATATCTTGATTTCTATTCTGTTCCCTATTCCCTATTCCCTATTCCCTGTTTCCTTCTAATGAAGCAGAAATATCTTGATTTCTATTCTGTTCCCTATTCCCTATTCCCTATTCCCTGTTTCCTTCTAATGAAGCAGAAATATCTTGATTTCTATTCTGTTCCCTATTCCCTATTCCCTATTCCCTGTTTCCTTCTAATGAAGCAGAGATATCTTGATTTCTATTCTATTCCCTATTCCCTATTCCCTATTCCCTGTTTCCTTCTAATGAAGCAGAAATATCTTGATTTCTATTCTGTTCCCTATTCCCTATTCCCTATTCCCTGTTTCCTTCTAATGAAGCAGAAATATCTTGATTTCTATTCTGTTCCCTATTCCCTATTCCCTATTCCCTGTTTCCTTCTAATGAAGCAGAGATATCTTGATTTCTATTCTATTCTGTTCCCTATTCCCTATTCCCTATTCCCTATTCCCTGTTTCCTTCTAATGAAGCAGAGATATCTTGATTTCTATTCTATTCTGTTCCCTAATTCCCTGTTCCCTATTCCCTATTCCCTGTTTCCTTTCCAAAGATGTAATTTTTATGATATGATTCTAACTAAATCAAGGTAACAACAGTAATTTTATTAATTATTCAAGCCGTAAAATATGAGAATTGTATATACATTAACGACTACATTATTAACAGTATTTTGGTTAATAATTCCAGTATTTGCTCAGTCTAAATCTAATTCTATAGAACGGATCAAAACTATTCAGCGTTTATTATCTACTTATGAATGTCCGGGTTGTGATTTGAGCGAAGCTGATTTAAGTGCAACTGATTTAAGTGAAGCAAATTTACTAGGAGCTAATTTACAAAAAGCCAACTTAAAAAACGCTAACTTAAGAGGAGCAATCTTAAGTAGTGCGAATTTAATTGAGGCAAATTTAGCAGGAGCCAATTTATCAGGAGCAATTATGCACAGTGCAACTATGCGACAGGCGAATCTAAAAGATGCTGATTTATCTTGGGCTGATTTATACCAAGCATATTTGGAGAAGGCCAAGTTAAATGGAGCTAATTTATCCAATGCAAATCTTAATGAAGCCAAATTAGACCAAACCGATTTTTGTGAAGCTACTTTACCTAATGGTAAAATAAAAGTTTGTTAAATAATTGATGAGTATGAAAATTTACTAATTTTTTAGGTATTGTTTTATGCCATAGCAGAAATTTCATCAATCACTTTAATACGTCCTTTACAAATAGCCCGAAGTAAGCGATCGATCGATCACTTTTCATCTTCTGGCAAAGACTCATCAAATATGGCGGCCATTAATCCGTAACGATCAGCTAAGGTAATGTACCCAGTCGCATTAGCATTAGCAAAAAGGTCTCCTAATGCACATGGAAGTAGATAAATAGGAGGTTCCTGATACATAAAAATTATCTTTGAACTATACATTTCTAGTATTAGCGATTTTTTATGGTGACATGGTGATATAAGATTAATACGGTAAGCGATCGCACTTACAATATTTAGCGATCTTAATCACCATTACTCTGTGATGCACAATATATCTCTCCAGAAAAGAGGGAGTAGGTGGAAAGAATTGATGATTTAGGCAGGTGGGATTAATTTGATTTTTGATTATCGGAGATATCTAATTAGACTTCTCCAAAAATGAAAAATCAAATCAATTCTTACCCACAAGATATGAAATTTTTGATTCCATACTCCCTACTTCCTATTCCCTGACTATAGACATCTCCAATAATAAAAAATCCATTAGACATCTCCAAAAATCAAAAATCAAATCAATTATCAAGTATAAACCCTCAATTATTTCCCCCTACTCTGTACGGACGTTCGCATTTTTGTTATGCAACGTCCCTACTTACTCATTACTCATTACTCATTACTCATTACTCCCTCTTTTCTGGAGATGTCTATTTATTATTTCCCCCTACTCCCTACTCCCTACTTCGTCATTTAAGAAACCTCTTGCCAAAGTTTTAATTCAATAAATTCAAGATATGAAATTTTTGATTCCCTACTCCCTACTCCCTACTCCCTACTCCCTCATTTAAGGTAAAAATCGGTCTAAAGCTGACTTTAAAGCCGCAATTTCAACATCAATATCTCCATCTTGAGTCGCCCGAACAATACAATCAGATAAATGATTATCCAAAACCATACGAGCTACTCTGTCCAAAGCACCACGAACTGCAGCTATTTGTATTAACACATCAGGGCAAGAACGATTATCTTTGATCATAGCTTTAATTCCTCTAACGTGCCCTTCAATTCTTGATAATCTATTGCTCAGACGTTGTAGAGATTCTTCACTATGAACATGAGGATGAGTAGAAGAATGATGGTGATGTTCAGAATTTAAATCTGTCTCAACTACATCATTAACTGGCTGATTTTTTTGTTGGTCAGATATTACCATAAATTTATAGTATAATATAGGATTGTTAGCTATATTGTAACACCAAACCTACTAACTTAGTCAATCAAATGTTAATGCTATGAGATTGTTAAATTTTTGTCGAATAACTACCAAATTCATTTCTCAATTATTGGCCATTTTTATCGTTTTTACTGTTATAGTTGCTTGTCTACCAACAGTACCAGCAATGGCAACTCCAAGACTATTTGAAGGATTATGGAATTCTCAGTTAGTAGCATTGCAAGCTATACCAGAAAATATCAATACTAGAAAGAGTAATAGCTTTGTGACAGAAGCAGTCAATAAAGTTGGTTTAGCTGTGGTTAGAATTGACACGGAGCGATTAATTACTCGTCCAACTAATCCTTTTTTTGAAGACCCTTTTTTTAACCGCTTCTTTGATGACAATTTTAGGGTTCAACCACCTTCCCAAGAATTATTAAAAGGTCAAGGTTCTGGTTTTATTGTTGACTCGAAAGGTATAATTTTAACCAATGCTCATGTAGTAGATCAAGCTGACAAAGTTACTGTCAGTTTAAATGATGGAAGAAAGTTTATTGGAGAAGTAAAGGGAACAGATACAGTTACAGATTTAGCAGTAGTTAAAGTTGAGACAAAAGGTGAAATTTTACCAGTAGCAACTTTAGGTAATTCTGATTTAGTACAGGTAGGAGATTGGGCAATAGCAGTCGGAAATCCTCTAGGATTTAATAACACTGTTACTTTAGGAATTATTAGTACCTTGAAACGTCCTAGTTCGGCAGTAGGAATTCCTGATAAAAGATTAGATTTTATTCAAACTGATGCAGCAATTAATCCAGGAAATTCTGGGGGTCCGTTGTTGAATGATCAGGGTGAAGTAATTGGGATTAATACTGCAATTAGACCTGATGCTATGGGTATTGGTTTTGCTATTCCGATCAATAAAGCTAAAGAAATTAAAGATGTATTAGCTCGTGGAGAACAAGTACCTCATCCTTTTGTTGGGATTCAGATGATTACTCTAACTCCAGAAGTTGCTAAAGAAAATAATAGCGATCCTAATTCTGTTTTAATTTTGCCAGAAGTAACAGGAGTTTTAGTAACAAAAGTTTTGTCTGATACTCCAGCAGAAAGATCGGGGATGCGGATAGGAGATGTAATTGTCGAAATTGACAATCAATCAATAATTAGTGCTGAACAGTTACAGAGGAAAGTTGAAAATGGTGATGTAGGTGAAAAATTGCTGTTCAAAATTCTACGCAATGGTAGAGAAAAAGAAATATTTGTTGTCAGCGGACAAATGAATTATTGAAAAGAGGGAGTAGGGAGTAGGGAGTACGGAGTAGGGGGGAAAGAATTGATTATTGAAGATGTTTATTAAATAAGCAACATCTAGCAAGGGAGCAAGATGCTCCCACTTTTCCCTTGATTGATAGATTGATTTATCCATTCAACAAAAAGAATTAATGCCAGCTAAAGACTTCTATCACCATACGTTCAACAATTATTAATTATTAATAATTAATTATTAATTATTATAGACAACTTCAGGAATATACAGAAATTCCTTATGCTTATGGAGACTTACGATGTCGTTGAATTATTAGTGAGGATAGGAATAATTTTTTATTAATTACTCAGGGATGCGAGAATGATGTACAAATTCATGGCCTTGATATATAGAAGCGATCGCAGATAAAATCTGGATACATCGGGATGCTTTAGAGGATGGTATAGCTTTGAGATTGGTTTCCGTTCCGGAATGCTCCGCAAACGTTTCACTCCGTTACACTCGCAATGACAAATCAAATAATTTATTATATTATATCTTACATTTAGCTCGAATTTTTGCTCGTAGTTGGGCTTGATCCTGACTATAGCAGGGGCTAGAGCAAAACTACAAACAGCGCTAAAAACGATGAATCAAAATCCCACTATCGAAGGTATCTACGAAGTTTGCATCGGTATCACCGAACCAATGCCCATGATTGAATATTGGCAACAATTTGGTTATCGCATTGGCAAAACAGGAGAATTAACTGCTCCTACAGTTAACAACTTATATGGAGTCAATTCTAATTTGCGCTCCATTCGACTCTACCATCAAAATGTCGATCATGGTTTAATTCGCCTCATGGTTTGGGAAAAACCTACCAATGAAGGTTTAGAAATGACATCCATGAGAGTTTTGGGCAACCGTTGGGCGACAACTTTAACTACCGATGTTTTGAATATTCTTAACCATGCTGAGGATGCCTACTTAACAGGTTTGCCAATTAAATGCACTTTTCCCCAATGGGAAATAATTTACAAAACAGATAAAGGGCGCCCATTTTTCGATCCAGCAGTGGGAGTGCGGGAAATGATGTTGTTGCAACCATTGACGCGCCAGGTTTTGTTTCAACGTTTCAATTACACAGTGCCTGAATATGGCAAAATTAATCATGCCTCTACTTTGAAAACAAGTCAATTTACTCATGCAGGTATGATCGTACAAGATGATAGTAAGGAAACGTTGCAGTTTTATGAAGATGTTTTGGGTTTGTTGCGATCGCGCGATAACTCGGAAACTTCTTATGAAAGTTCGGAAGCAGCAAGACAAATTTTTGATTTACAACCAGGAGAAAAGTTTACAGTTACAACTTTTGACGATCCGCGCTCTTCCACAAATTGGCAGGAAGCGCGATCTGGCAGAATGTATATTATTCGGTTTCCGGAAGAAATTAAGTTGCAGTCTTGTTTTGAGCAGTCACAACCAGGTTGTTTAGGAATGTCTTTGTATACTTATCGAGTTAGTAATATCAAATATTATTTTGAGCGAGTTAAAAATTCAGCAGCAACGAAAATTACAGATATTGTTAATAATGAATTTGGCGAACAGAGTTTTTCTTTTGTTGCTCCCGATGGTTATTTGTGGAATTTAATTAGTAAGTAAGCATTCAGCATTCACATATTAATTTATTATCTTTTCCCTCAAAGGGAGAGGTCATTTCAGTTATCATATCATGTCCGGTAGCATCGGTATTGTATAGCAAAGGTAGGGAACAGGGAACAGGGAGGAGGGAACAGGGAGGAGGGAACAGGGAGGAGGGAGGAGGGAGGAGGAAACACTTAACTGGCAGGAATACTTAAGAGCCAGAAAAAAACTTAAATTTCCGGTAAAATTCACCCTTGAGTTTACACCAACGATACCAGCGGACATGATATCAGTTATCAGTGAAACTCCGACTAAAGTCGGAGGCTTGAAATACTGAATTAAATATTTTTTTTATCCCCTTAAAAAGGGGAAGCTTTATACCAATCACCAAAAGTAATGCTATACTTCAATAGTCAAATATTTACTAATATCATGTCTCATTAAATAACTGTAATAAACAATCTTTCCCCAACCTCGTAGAGACCTTGCATAACAAAAATGCGTTTCATGTCGCGCAGCGAAAGGTCTCTACATTGCGGTTAATTAATGTTACTTGAGATAAGATTAAAAGTCTGTTTTTGACAATTATTAGTCAGTTAGTATTAGTTTTTCCTGCTTTTAACCTCTCCTATCACCTCCAAAACTTCACACATTTACCGAATTATCAAGGTTTAAAGTCTCTCCTTTTAAGGAGAAAGGAGAAACAAGAAAAAATTTTCATGATTAGTCAATCCTCTTCTTTTCAAGGAGAGGTAATTAATAATTAATAATTATTAATTATTAATTAT
>NZ_JAAHHT010000013.1:48287-86454 GCF_010672085.1 Okeania sp. SIO3I5 | reverse complement strand
TCCTATTTCCCAACTTCTCAATACATGAATCAATTGAAAAAATCTGTATCTTTTACTAAGTCAGAGTTAACTAACTTACTAACTGAAAATGGTATTATTTTTGAGGCAATATAAAATTTGATATTAGAACTTGGTAATGTTTCAATTAACAATTACAACATTGATAATGGTGAGTTGTTAGCCAAACCTATTGTTCAAATTTATGGCAAATTTATTGTTGCAATTCCTGGAATATTGTTAACAGCTACTAGGAATGAATTGATTCGTCTTGCTATTGAGCATGGTGTGAAAAATGAGCTAGTAAAATCTTATAGTACCGCAGTCTGGGATAACATCGAAGATTCACTATTTATATGAAGTAAAAAAATACCTCATTCAACTTTGTTTGACTGGAAAATTTTAAGCAGAAAGTCAAGAAATGAAGGAAGTAATCAGTAAGATAACAACCCAAGCAGGGGAAGACTTCAACAATAAAATAGCTGATTGGTTTGAACAAGATTCAACGCTAATTGTGCATCGAAAGGTTGAAAAAATTGGTGAAATTAAGATTGAGGAAGAAAAAGGAAAACCGTTAGGTGATATAGATGTCTTAGTAGCTGACTCTAAAAATTTATGTATTAAAATGGTTGAATGTAAAAATTTTTCAATGGCTCGCGCTCCACACCAAATGAAAAATGAATTAGACAATTTATTTATAGGAAAAAACAAAGGTAAAAGTCAGAAAAAATCGACTATTGAACATCATCAAGAAAGAGTTAAATGGGTTAATAATCATCTACAAGAAATATTAATCTGGCTTGGTTTAGACCCCAATCTAAATTGGAAAGTTGAAGCAATTATAGTAACAGATGAAGAATTATCTACTCCACACTTAAAGTCTTCACCCATTCCTGTAATTTCATGGGTAGAACTATGTCAAACACGAGAATTAAATTAAAAATACAGCAGAATAACTCAAAATTTTAACTCTAGAAACCTGTTCAATCTCAAATAAAAAATACAATCACAACAATACATATAAAAGGCAAGAAAGGATTCGCAATCTGTAATTAATTTTGTCGCTATTACTTATCAAACGAAATTAACAAAAAAACCTGATAGTTAAATTATAATTGCTTATAGATCAGGAGTTAGAACTTATTCTAGCTCCTAAGCTATCAAAGCTAGCAAGTAGCTAAACTAATCATCCTTTGGGCCAAAAACCATCTGCACCACCATTTGTGTTCCACCTTGTTCATGATATCTATCAGCCCAATGTCTAATTATTTCATCTAACTCTTCTTTAGCCTGTTCAAAGCGATCGGGAGAAATATCAAACTCCTCTAAAATACGCATTACTTTATTATTATTATTTTCTGCCCAGTCCTTCATCAAACGGAAATAGCGAGCTGTATCCTCAACCATTATATAAGTCCGTTCCTCTTGATCCTCTGGAGAATAAGAAGAACGAGTCAGAGCATAAAAAGGCATTCCCCAAGGAGAATCTATCTTAGTTACCGTACCAGAATAAATTAAACGGCGCTTAATATGTTCTGCCAAAGCTTCACTCAAAGGCATCCGGCGTTCAGGTGGTAAATCTTCCTGAGAACGCCTGTGCAAGAACTCAATTAATTCCATGAACTGAAAGGAATTAATCAATCTAGCATCAGGCATATTTGAAGGAAGTTTAGTTTCTATATATCGCCTCTCCTCTTTGGTAAGATTGGTACTAGGAAGGCGAGGACGGCCAGGAGTCCAGGGATATTGTTCTAACCATACATAGGGAAATTGAATCAAGTACCGAGGTTCTTGAGAACCTAACATTTTTAGCAGTTTGCCCTTTGTTAGTGCTTCTTCTACTTCCTGGACAATCACTTTAACCCGTTTAGGTTCGATATGATGCAGATGTCCAGTCATACGCAGATTTTGACCTTGTTCAACATAGGTCATATAAATCGCACACTTAGCTGCCGTGGCCGCTGCATCTAAAAAAGCACCATGACGATGCCCACTCGTCCTCATGGCACTAAACGCTAGATATAACATAATCTGATCCATAGCACTTGGGCTAAGGCTATTAATCAGATCGCTATCGGTCTTCATCAGATCGCTATCGGTCTTCATCATAATACCCAAAATAACAAAAATGAGGCGGCATATTATCATCCTCCATTAAGAATGAAAAATATGCTGACTATGATAATATTTTAATGCCAGAAAATCAGTTAGCTATAAATTCTATATCAACCAATATATCTCTTTTGAGAATTTTTTGCATTTGGCGTTGGAACAATCAAACAAATTCGGCTTGCCAATAGTTTGTTATCTTAGTAGATTTTTACACCATTCTTAGAAACCTACGATTATCTACATAAATCTATGATTTTCTATAAATAATCTTTTCTCCCTATTCGACTGGCAATGTTGGCTTGATCCAGTCCACAGGCTTTCAGGGTTGAACTGACCACCATAGCTAGATTAAAACTAGCATTTAAGTCTGGATTTTACAGTTGGAGCGAAAAATTGTTTTTTGCTGTTTATTTGAGTTTAATTCAGCTGGTGAATCCAAGTAACATAAATATAGATAATTGGGAGATTATCATAGATTATAGTCAACAGTTACTAGCCTTCTGTAGTTTTTGATTAGAGATGTATTAATAACTTGATATTCTCATTTCTGAATCCTGGATAATTCTTGGATGGCCGACACAAATTAAAATATTCAAGGGAAATGGAAATATCTGCAATTCAAATTAATTTCCTAACCTCATTATAGTTGATAAAAATATAGTCAAATATGACATATTCTCCTACATTGCAGGTGTTACCCTGACTGGGTGAACTACAACACCACGCCAGTTGCTTCAAGTCGGGGGACCCGCCCAACGCACTGGCTTCTCTATCCCATGGTCAAAGACATTTGGGACTGATGCATCTCATTATGTTCAAAGAACCGTTTACTTTACTCATTGATTAATCCTTTGCTGGCACTGCGATACAAACCTCTTTGTCTTGATGCAGTCCTCATGGGGGGAACCCCCAAGACCGCGCTGCATCGCTTTACTCTTTTTCCTGAAAAGTTGACTCTTATTTTCTGACCTTTTTTGTAAACTGGAATCAAATCATTATCTATAAAACTTGATGCAGAGGTATAAGATTCTTCTGTAATAATCACATTTATTCCTACCATCTCAGCTTTATAAGATAACATTTCTATTAACTTGTTATAGGGGACAGATACAAAATTTTGATTATTTCTTTTCCCTAGATTTATCTTCTGTTTCCAGTCTTCATTATGCCCTATTATCAGAGTTCCTATTTTCTGATTAATTAAAGTATCAATAATCAAACGAGATGCTTTATGAAGATAATCATTGATTTTAAATTCTCTTTGATTGCAAAGCTTTTTTAGTCTCAGACTTGATTGATTTTCCCGGATTTGAGATTGTAGGAGAGCTACTTAACTTTATTATAGTATTGATTAATAGATTTTAACGGTCTGCCATTTATCACTCTTGGGTTTAATTCCGGCTTGATTAAAAGTTAATGTAGCTAAATTGTTTAATCCAATATCAATGCTGGCACAACAATTTTTTTCTAGCTCGTATTGTTTTTTGCATTTTTCATAAATCACTTCAATTACATAATGATTAAGTCTAGGGACGAGACGAACTTGTTTAATTTGTGAAGTAGGTACTAATGTTTTGAGATAAATCCCTGTTTGAGAAGGATTAATAATTCCTTGTTTTAGTTGCCTCTTGCTGATAGCTTGTGTCGTATAAATTATCAGATTTCTTCCCGTTATTTTATTTTTATATCCAGGAAGACGAGGACGAGATTTAAACTTTGATGGATTCTGTTTATAAACTTCGTTCGCGGCTAAAAAGCTTTTCCAGTTTCTATCTAGTATCATCAAGGTTTGTTGAGATACTTTAGCTGGCATTGCTTGATAGTCGGCTTGAGTAGAAAGTCTTTTTTGTAGGTCATAGTAGGATAGATTTTTATTTTCAAATATCAAAGATTGACGAACTAAATAATTAGCATAGTTATAGAGATTTTTCGACAAGAAACACAGTCGATCAATTTCAGCATAAAACCGATGTGTTGGTTGAATAATATGTCTTTCAACTAACCTCATAAATCAAAGGGGTAAAATTACGATTAGGCTCTCTTGAGTTCAGAATTTTTATAATTATTGAGTCAGCAATTCTGAGCCAATTTCATTGTACCATTAAACATTAGGTCGAGAGTTATTACATTTTGTCAAATACTTAGTAGCTATGCTTGTACAAATCAACCAAGATATTTGACATTATTTGACTACATAAGACTATATTTATGTACAACGTTTATTATACTAACTTTCGCAGTTTGAGGGTTTACCAAAAATCAGGACATTCTAATAAATATAATAATAACACAAACTCACCCGATAAGGGGAGAGGCTTTTAACCTAATTTTTCAGTCACATACTAAAGTACCATTCATCCTACTTGTGCCAGAAGGATAAATGGTTACTATCTTATGTAATTTAAAAAGATAATTTTTCACAATTTTCGATCTATACAATAGAGCAAACATTGTAAATCTAAAGACTCAACCAACTTTGACATTTGGAAGAGGTTTAATGTTTGTTCCGAAACTTAAAAAGTAGGAAACAGTTTTAGCGTCCACTACCACGATGAGGAAAAATATCCTGATCGTCTAATCCAGAAGTAGAAATTGTGTTGACAAATTTATATCCTTTTCGGATACTTCCTCTTTGAGGAGGAGACTTTACATCTCCATGATCGTTCTTAGTATTACCTCTGAAAAATGTTGCAGATAATTCAACTTCATTTCCACTAATTAGAGCTTGGCTACTAGAAGCATTACCAAGTAATAATAAAAAAGAGAAAATGATTGGTGTATAATTGCGCATAGGTTTTATCCGTGTGAGAGTGTCTATTCTCTGATACGGACTTTGAGGGAAAAATCAGGATAGTTAGGAAATAATTTGTCAGTTCAATATATAGGAAAGGATGTAGTGTACAAATATATTAAAGAGGATTTACTGCCGAATCAGATATAAAGTTAGAACTTGAAATTTGCCTACAGATTCTATAATTAGCAAGTAAAATTAAAATTTTATTCCCATAATTATCCGGGTGTTTTTACCCTCACTAATGAATAGAAATATCCAGAAAAGAGGGAGTAGGTTATTTCAGTTATCAGTTATCAGTTATCAGTTATCAGTACCTCTGGCGCTCACCATTGGGATTGAAATACGGAAATTGATTTTTTCTTGGTCGATTGGATATGGCGCCGGTAACCTATCCATCCCATCCTACGGACTGCTCCGCAAACTACCGCTTTTTCATCCCCTTAAAAGGGGAGACGTATATCCTATTTTTTTGGTAAAATAATGAATTTAATTTTTTTGATTATTGGAGATTTCTAATAGTAAATAAGAGTATGAAGAGCTGATTTGTCAACTTCGCTAAAAGTCCTATATTACCTAGCTTTGAGCAATTAGCGGGCTACTTGACGATAACTCCTAAAACCTAAGTATAGGAAGTGATTCAGCGCCTTAATATTGACTTTATAAATCAGCTCTAATACCTGAATGGCCGAAAATATCACTGTTCTATGGCAAAAAATTAAGTTAGACTAGGTGAACAGCTCTGACTTTAACTGATGATTCTATAGAGATTTAAAGTTCATAGCTTTGAAGTGGTTAAATGTTTGACAATATACATTAATTGTTAATTCACAAATACAGGTAAAATATAACTTTAGTAAAAACTTACAAAAATTCAATTCAAATGGAAAAAGGATTTATTCTCTGGTTTACAGGATTAAGTGGAGCTGGTAAAACAACTATCAGCAAAGTTGTGGCAGAAAAATTAAAAGAAAGAGGTAAGAAAGTAGAAATATTAGATGGAGATATAGTCAGAGAAAATTTATCAAAAGGGTTGACTTTTAGTAAAGAAGACCGAGATATAAATGTCCGGCGAATTGGTTTTGTCGCTCATCTCCTAAGTAGGAATGGAGCGGTAGCTATTACTGCAGCAATTAGTCCTTACAAAGGAATACGAAATGAAATTAGAGAAATGGATGGAAATTTTATAGAAGTTTATATAAATGCACCTTTAGAAGTATGTGAACAACGTGACGTTAAAGGGTTATATGCTAAAGCTAGAGCTGGAGAAATTAAAAATTTTACTGGTATTGACGATCCTTATGAAGCACCAGAAAATCCCGAAATTACTTGCTATACAGATAAAGAAACTTTAGACGAAAGCGTAACTCATATAATTAGTAGTCTAGAAAAGTTAGGTTATTTGGTTTAAAAAAAATAGGGGAGATTGAGCAATGAAGCAGTATAAATCCAAAAATAAAGAAGATATCCTCAGCAAAAAATCGTCTTTATTCCAAATTTTAAATTGTGGAACAATGGTTGTACTATACATTTGCTGGGAAGTCTCTTCTGCTGTAAAAGCTCAAACTCTCTCTCAGAAAAGCCAAACAACATTAGAGAACTTAACCTTACCAAAACTAACAGAACCTTGGCCTAAAGGTAAAGAACCACAAACACCTCTCCTACCTCCACCTCCAGAACCAATATTGATTCCTGAACCAGAAACACCTTTGCCAGATTCAAAAGGATACACACTAGGCGCAGGCGATCGCCTTCAAATAGACATCTTCAATGTACCAGAATATAGTGGAAAAAATGGACAACATCAAGTACAAATTGATGGGACTCTCAATCTTCCATTAATAGGTAATGTCTCTGTTCAGGGAATGACTTTAGAGTTAGCCAAAAATTTAATTCAAGAAAAATACGGTGAGTATCTACAAATACCTATAGTTAATCTCAATCTATTAGCAGCACGTCCATTAAAAGTAGCGATCGCTGGAGAAGTTCAACATCCTGGTTCGTACACAATTTCTCCGATAGTTAGTCAAGGGGGTAATAGTGAAAGTAGCACCCAACTACCTACAGTTACTAAAGCATTACAGGTGGCGGGTGGAATAACAACTTCAGCAGACATCAGACAAATCAAAATTCGTCGCCTCCAACTCAATGTCCCAGAACAGATAATCAACATCAATTTATGGGAACTTTTACAAAGTGGCAACTTAGTCCAAGATATTTCTCTGCGGGATGGGGATACTTTATTTGTTCCTAGTATTACAGAAATTAATCCAGTAGAGTCAAATCAACTAGCAAGTGCCAATTTTGCTGGTACTAATACTCAACCTCTTAATATTGCAGTGGTTGGAGAAGTTGCACGTCCTGGTCCATATATATTAGAAACAGATATTGACCAAAGTCAAGTTTTGCCTACGGGAGAAAATTTAGATTCTAGTGAGGCAGATGGTAATATTTTACCGCCTGAGAATACTAGGTTACATACTGTCACTAAGGCTATTAAGATGGCAGGGGGTATTACTTCGGCGGCGGATATTCGGGAAATTAGGGTGCGTCGGTTAACTCGTGCTGGTACTGAGCAAGTTATTAAAGTAAATCTTTGGCAACTTCTTCAAACTGGGGATTTAAGCCAAGATATAGTTTTAGAATCTGGAGATACGATTTATGTGCCAGTTGCAGATGAGGTTAATTTAGATGAGTTAGCTGAAGTTAATGCTTCAAGTTTTTCTCCAGGTAATTTCAAGATTAATGTTATTGGGGAGGTAGTTAAACCTGGAACAATTTTTGTAAGTCCTAATAGTACACTTAATCAAGCTTTATTAGCAGCAGGAGGTTTTAATCCAAGAAGGGCAGAAACAAAGGAAATAGAACTTATTCGTCTTAATCCTAATGGTACAGTTACTAGGCGAAAGGTAGAGATAGATTTTTCGGCAAAAGTTAATGAAGAAACTAATCCAACTTTGCTAAATAATGATGTAATTGTAGTTGGTCGTTCTGGTAGGACAACTTTTACTGATAATGTAGGAGGTGTTCTAGCTCCTTTCAGTCCAATTAATAGAATTTTAGGGATATTTTTTGATATTTTTGATTAATTAATTGAGGGAGTAGGGAGTAGGGAGTAGGGAGGGGAAGTAGCTGCTTACAAGTGTAGGTTTTTTACTTTCTAGTTGTAACAAGACTAAGGAAAAAAAAAGTGCAGGTATTATAGAAGTTGAAAGAATTAGGAATAGGGAAAAATCTGCTATCTTTCTTTAATTTCTCCTTATTGCCAAATCGAAATATATCCTACTTATGTATTTCCTGAATTGAACAATTATCCGCCTACTAAAAAAAGTTGATCAAGCAATATTTGGGGAAGCAGGTATTCTTGAGAATATTAAAAGTCAAAATATGGGTGATATAAAATAAGGAATAGATAGAGAAAAATCTGCTATTCTTGTTGAATTTCCCCCTATTGCCAAATTGAAATATCTCCTACTTATGTTATTTCCCAAATCTACTAATTCTCTGCCTACTAAAAAAAAGTTGAGACAGCAAGATTTTTGGAAACAACTATTTTTGTCTGTTTGTGGAAATTTTCAGCACAAGAGGAATCGACAAAAATCTCTAGCTTAGTATGGTCATCCTAATTTTTACCGAGAAAATTTTGAGCAAATAATCAGGAATTTCAGAGAGTTTGAGAAAGTTGTTTTTCCACGACACAATTATTTTGCTTATGGAAATTTTCAGCACAAGAGGAATAGACAAAAATTTCTAGCTCCCTATGGGAATTATAATTTTACCTAGAAAATTTTGAACAAATAATCAGGAATTTCAGAGATATTGAGAAAGTTTTTTTTCCACGAGACAATTATTCTGCTTGTAGAAATTTTCAGCATAAGAGGAATCGACAAAAATCTCTAGTTCAATATGGTAATTCCAACTTTCCCCTTGAAAATTTTGAGCAAATAATCAGGAATTTTCAAGATATTGGGAAAGTTGCTTTTCCAACACACAATTATTTTGCTTATGGAAATTTTCAGCACAAGAGAAATCGACAAAAATCTCTAGCTCAGTATGGTAATCCTAATTTTTACCGAGAAAATTTTGAGCAAATAATCAGGAATTTTCAAGATATTGGGAAAGTTGCTTTTCCAACACACAATTATTTTGCTTATGGAAATTTTCAGCACAAGAGAAATCGACAAAAATCTCTAGCTCAGTATGGTAATCCTAATTTTTACCGAGAAAATTTTGAGCAAATAATCAGGAATTTCAGAGATATTGAGAAAGTTTTTTTCCACCACACAATTATTCTGCATTGTGGAAATTTTCAGCACAAGAGGAATTGATAAAGTTGCTTTTCCACGACACAATTATTCTACTTGTGGAAATTTTCAGCACAAGAGAAATCGACAAAAATCTCTAGTTCCCTATGGTAATCCTAATTTTTACCGAGAAAATTTTGAGCAAATAATCACGAACTTCCCAGAACTTGAAAAAGTTTTTTTCCATCACACAATTATTCTGCATTGTGGAAATTTTCAGCACAAGAGAAATCGACAAAAATCTCTAGTTCCCTATGGTAATCCTAATTTTTACCGAGAAACTTTTGAGCAAATAATCAGGACATTTCCCAGATACTGAGAAAGTTGTTTTTTACCACACAATCATTCTGTCTGTGAAAATTTTCAGCACAAAAGGAATCGACAAAAATCTCTAGTTCCCTATGGTAATCCTAATTTTTACCGAGAAAATTTTGAGCAAATAATCAGGAATTTCCCAGATACTGAGAAAGTTGTTTTTTACCACACAATCATGTTGTCTGTGAAAATTTTCAGCACAAGAATAATCGACAAAAATCTCTAGATTTTTACCGATAAACTATTGACAAAAATCTCTAGCTCCTTATGGTAATCTCAATTTTTACCGAGAAAATTTTGAGCAAATAATCAGGAATTTCAGAGATATTGAGAAAGTTTTTTTCCATCACACAATTATTCTGCATTGTGGAAATTTTCAGCACAAGAGGAATCGACAAAAATCTCTAGTTCCCTATGGTAATTCTAATTTTTACCGAGAAAATTTTGAGCAAATAATCAGGAATTTCCCAGATATTGAGAAAGTTTTTTTTCCACGAGACAATTATTCTGCTTGTAGAAATTTTCAGCATAAGAGGAATCGACAAAAATCTCTAGCTCCGCATGGTAATTCCAATTTTCCCCTTGAAACTTTTGAGCAAATAATCAGGAATTTCAGAGATATTGAGAAAGTTGTTTTTCCGCCAGACAATCATTCTGTTTGTGGAAACTTTCAGCACAAGAGAAACCGACAAAAATCTCTAGCTCAGTATGGTAATTCCAATTTTCCCCTTGAAACTTTTGAGCAAATAATCAGGAATTTCAGAGATATTGAGAAAGTTGTTTTTCCGCCAGACAATCATTCTGTTTGTGGAAACTTTCAGCACAAGAGAAATCGACAAAAATCTCTAGCTCCGTATGGTAATCCTAATTTTTACCAATAAAATTTTTAGCAGTAGGTTTCAACTTACTTTTAAACTCACAGACCTATAGATAGTTAATTATCAAAATCAGAATCATTACTTGTTTCCCCACCCTCATTAATTAATAATGCCACAGGAAAATGACTTAGCACATCTCTAATCCACAAAGTATCCTCTTGTTCACTTTGTAACTCTTGTTGAGTAATCACATTTTTCCACACTAAAGAAGAACCGGAAGGTAAACCAATTCTAGTTTCATGCCACACTTGTTCTCCTAAAGGATATTCTCCTTCTTGCACCAATTTAGTTAATAACCTAGGAGCAATAATAATAGCCGTACTATCTCCCCATTTTCTGGAGAAAGCAACTATATGATCTTTCAAACTCCCCATAACAATTAACTTTTGGTAATCTCCACGTTGAAATAATTCCACATACTCTCGACGTGCCTGTAAAGTTTGATAAGTTAAAAACATTTTAATCTTACCAGTCTCTGGAGTTTCTAAAAGTTCCTCAATTAATCCCAAAATATTTGATTCAATTTTTGTCTTAATTTCCTGGATAAATTCTACCCTTTTTTCAAAATCAACAGGGCGACGGTTATCAGGATCGACAAGACTCAAATTCCATAATTCTGTACCTTGATAAATATCAGGAACTCCAGGAGAAGTAATCTTCAGAAAAGTTTGAGATAAAGAATTCAAAATTCCATAATTTTGAACCTTACGTTGCAAAGGTCGGAAAGCTGCTAAAAATTCATTTTCTTCTGAATTTTTAAGTAGATGTTCTACAAATTTCAGCAATGAATTTTCATAACCACAATCTGGTCTCAACCAACCAGTATTAACTTTTGCCTCTCGTATTGCTTTAATAATATATTCTTTAATCCTTTCGACAAAAGTTTGATATTCAGTTTCATCAAAAGGAAAAGCTCCCAGTAAAGTTTGATATAAAAAGTATTCATCATTAGGGGAAGGCACATCTAAACCTCCAACACAATCTTTTTGAGGAGCATTAATTTCCTGCCATTTTTTGAGATAACTTTCCCACTCTTCAGGAATTTCTGAAAGTACATTAATTCTAGTTCTGACATCTTCTCCACGTTTTGTATCATGGGTAGAAGTTCCATTCATAGCATGAGGCCAATAAGCAATACGATGTTGATTAAATCCATGAAATTCATCAATTGAAACTCCAAATTTACTGGGAGTTGAACCAACTTCGTTCAGAGAAATAAGGCGATTATAAATATATAAAACAGTATCTTCTACACCCTTTGCCATTAAAGGTCCGGTAAATTGTTGTAAACGCATCACAAAGTGTAGCCATTTATCCTTATCTTCCTGGTTTAAATATTCATCAAATTCTAATAAGAGAAACTTCTCAATGAAATTTAATTCATTCAAAAGTTCATCGATAAAAGTGCGTATTCTTTCTTTGGTTGTAGCAATTACTCCTTGAATACATTCTCGGTCAGCTTTACTTACTCCTTCTTTACTAATGTAAGTTCTGTACACAGGAAATACCGACATAACTTCTACTAAAGCAGCTTTTAAACCAAAAGTCGTAAAATCACTAGCATATCTATATTTACTAGAAATATCCTTCAGTAAGTGAGCTAAATTATCAATATCTCCAGCCAAATGCTTATTAATAATTAGTCTTTGATTTTCATCGACTAGGCGTTCATAATTAGAACTACCTCGAATAAACCGAGAGTAAATTTGATTAAATTCTTGTTCGTTGGAATTATCGCACAATAAACCATTTACATAATTTAAAAAGTCATAACCTGTAGTTCCTTGAACCGGCCAATTAACAGGTAAATCTTCATCAGGTTCGAGAATTTTTTCCACAACAATATATGGAGCATCTGCTTTTTGTCTGAGTCTGTTTAAGTATTGAGCAGGGTCGTATAATCCATCAATATGATCTATTCTCAAACCTGTAAAATTTTGCTCTTTCAACATTTCTAAAATTAGAGCATGGCTAGTATAAAAAACTTTATCGTCTTCTACTCTAACTGAGATTAAATCGTTGACTGTAAAAAACCGTCGATAATTTAATTCTTCATTACCAACCTTCCAGAAAGATAAGCGGAAATATTGATCGGATAATAATTTATCTAACAAGTCAAAACTTTCTGGTTTTCCTGGAACTCCGTTGAAAGTATTGATATTTTCCTCAATGAATTCTTTAATCTCTGAATTTTCATTCCATAACTCCCACAACATCCCTTTAATGAAGCTAATTTGGTCGTATCTTTCTCTACCTTCCGAGCCAGAAGGAATATATTTTAAACTATAAAGAACTCCCTGAAACTTAACAAAATCTGGATTATTTCTGCCTAATTTATTTTTTAACCTGCCTATATCGTAAGTTAAAACCTGAGTATAAGAATCAATTTTGATGGGAAACTGATGATCGTAATAATTAACAGTTAATCCATGTTGAGCATACTGTAGTTGTAACTCTCCACTTTCCAGACAATCTCCATAAAATTTACCTAAAAAAGGAGCTAAAACTCTATCTCTAATACCTTCATAAGGATGATTCCAGTCAATATCAAAATAGTCTCGGAATTGAGATTCAGAACCATTTTCTAAAACATCAATAAGAATATGATTTTGGCTATTAAATGCCATGTGATTTGGCACAATATCCTGTAGCCATCCTATTTCATAATTTTTGATTTCTAAAGCAAGTTCTTCAAATTTTTCTTTACTTCCTAATTCAGGATTAACTTGATTAGGATTAACTACATCATATCCATGGGTACTGCCTGTTTTTGCTTTGAATATGGGAGAGGCATAAATATCAGAAATTCCTAGTTCAGCTAAGTATGGAACGATAACTTTGCCTGCTTCAAAGTCAAAACTAGGACTAAATTGAATTCTATAAGTCGCTACGGGAATTCGCATAAGATTTAAGAGATATAAGTTATGATTGGTTAAGTATAGGAATCCTATTCGAGTTGTAATTATAAGTCAGAATTATGAATTCATAATTTCCTAGATTTTCCGTTAAAATTAACTGCTATCAAAATTTTTACAACCGATTTAGAATTCCTATATTTTATTTTTGTTCTGGTTTATGATTTTACCGTAAACATTCAGCTATCAGGTTTTTAATCAATTAAACAAGCATTTGTTTAACTTCTACTAAATTTTAAAACTAATTCTAATTCTGGAAAATCTCTCAATTGCTTTTTCCTCCTTTAAAAATCATCAAGCTCATAGTTAATAACGCAGTTCCTCTATAAGAGGCTAGCTGACCGCTGTTTGGGCAACATTTCCTGCGAAATACTTATATCAAGTCTCATTAATTAGCCATAATAAAAATCTTCTTCTCTCCAAGCGAAAATCTTTTTCGCTCCCTACTCTTTACTCCCTACTCTCTAAATTTTTTATTCTGGTTATTCAAAGAGACATGATATTACATCTTATATCATTTCTTCACGAAGTTGCGATTAATAAAAGATAATAGCTATTAGTAAAATTCAGGTCTGGGTTATTTCAGTTATCAGTTATCAGTGAACCTCCGACTTTAGTCGGAGGCTGGAAATACTGAATTAAATATTTTTTTCATCCCCTTAAAAGGGGAGGCTTTAGACCTCATTTTTTGGTAAAAATTATTAAGGGCATTGTTAAAAAGAAATAGTATTACCCTTTAACAGATCAAAGGGCTATAACCCATAGACTAATACCTAACAGAGCCAACATAAAACAAGTTTCACTAATCAAAAAAACTGATGTTTGGTAGATAAATTTAAGTTTAGAGAATAAGTCAATTCCTGAGTTTAAAACTGACAATATTCAACCTATTTGGGAAAACTCTTTATGTTTATATCCTGTACTAGAAAAAGATATTTATCTAGCCACATCAGAAAGAAGTAAATTATTTTCTCTTCAACATTTAAGAATAAATCAAGACAAACTAACAAAAGCTTATCAAGGCAAGAAAAACGCAAGCATGGTATTCATTAATGGATAATGGATAATTACCTCTCCCCCAAAGAGAAAGGATTGACGCGGTAGGGAAAAAATTTATTTCTCTTGGTCGATGAAAGAAGAGGATTGAGCTAAAAGAATTTTTTTCTTTTCTTGGTTGATTGGATATGCCGAGGAGACCTCGGCATCCTATCCTTCGGAATGCTCGGCAAACAACCGCTTTTTTCTCCATGAATTGAAAGGGTTTATACCTTAATTTTTTGGTAAATATTTTCAGTACAAAACAGCTTACAAATTAATTCAAACAAGTCATTTCAATTATCAGTTAATCAGTTAGCCTCCTGCGGAGGAACTACGTTAAAATTTATCAGTACGTCCGACTGAAGTCGGAAGCTTGAAATACTGAGTTGAATATTTTTTTTATCCCTTTAAAAGAGAAGGCTTAAGACCTCCTAGTTTTAGTAAAAAAAGTATTTTTCAATAAGAAAATAAATTTAACAGGTTTAACTCGCAGAAATAAAGCTAAACAAGATAAAGATGAGAAATATTTACCTAATGATCAATCTCCAAGTCTGGGTTAAATAAATCTTGGGAAGATGCTGCATTTTTTTAACTCTTTAACAGAGTAGATGCTGTTGCCGAAAAAGCAAACGACCTGTAGGTAAGTCACTTAACTCATGGCAGTTTTTAATAGAAGAAACAAATTTACTGTTAACTGTTAACTGGTAACTGATAACTGACATAAGCCTATCCCTGATAAACAGCAAAACTTAAAGGATTAATTGTCACAGTTTGTCCAGATAACAATTTTTCAGGTAAAACAGCACCATTTCCCATCCATTCTTGGTCGGAGGAATTAAGTAGCTTTTGCCAATTTCCTTCAGGTAGCTTAGGTTCAAATGTGACAGACTGCTTTTCAAAATTCATCACGCTTAATACACCACTTTTTTCTTCCCACCTGTGAAGCAGTAAAACATTTTTCTCAGCATAACTATAGACCTCAGTTTGAGTTTTATCTAATTTAGCTAATGCCGGAATTTTTTTCCGTAGCTCAATTAACCTTTTATAGAAAGAACGCAAAATTTTATATTTCCCTTCCCTAGATTTTTCCCAATTCAGTTTAGACTCCATAAATACTTTCTCTCCTTGAGGATCTGGCACCTCTCCAGACCAATTGAAAGACTTAAATTCTTCTGCCCTGCCTTTTCTCACTGCTTCAACTAAGTTAGGATCTCCATGACTAACAAAATACATAAAAGGATTTTCTTCTCCATACTCTTCTCCCATAAATAACATTGGTACATAAGGAGAAATTAAAAATGCTCCTGCTGCTAATTTTAATCCTTCAAAATTTACTAATGCTGATAATCTTTCCCCGATTAACCTATTACCTATTTGGTCGTGGTTTTGAATACAAACTACAAATTTTTCTCCCGCAAAACCTAGAGTCGAATTACCATGATTTCTCTGACGGTGAGGCGAATATTCTCCAGTATAAACATATCCTTCTTTGTAAGATTTTTTCAGAGATTCTATACTCTTAAAATCAGAATAATATCCAGAACTTTCTCCTGTTAAAAGACTGTGCAAAGAGTGGTGAAAATCATCGCACCATTGAGCATCGTGACCAAAACCTCCTTGTTCTTTTGAACGTAAAACTCGCACATCATTTAAGTCACTTTCCGCAATTAAATAACGCTTCCTTCCATCACTTTTACTAAACTCTTCTACCCTCGCAGCTAACTGTTGTAAAAATGGTTCGGCACTCATATCATAAATGGCATGAACAGCATCCAAACGTAAACCATCAATATGATATTTATCTAACCAATACAAAGTATTTTCAATAAAAAAATTACGGACTTCATTACTATATGCGTCGTCAAAATTAACAGCATTTCCCCAGGGAGTATGATACTTATCGGTAAAATAGGGACCATAATCCCAGAGATAATTTCCTTCTGGACCAAAATGATTATAAACAACGTCCAAAATTACAGAAATGCCAATTTGATGACAAGCATTAACAAGTTCCTTTAGACCATCCGGCCCACCATAAGAATGTTGGACTCCATAAAGATAAACTCCATCGTAGCCCCAGTTGCGATCGCCTGGAAATTGGGCTACGGGCATTATTTCTATAGTGTTTATCCCTAAATCTTTTAATTCTGGCAACCTGGGAATAATTGCTCCAAAAGTTCCTTCAGGAGTAAAAGTACCGACATGAAGTTCATAGATAATCATTTCTGCCAAAGGGATGCCTTGCCAAGAAGTATCATTCCAGGTAAATTGTAGATGGTCTACTATTTTAGAAGGACCATGTACTCCTTGGGGTTGCCAGTTAGAGGCAGGGTCTGGTCGGTCAGTTTCTCCGTCTAGTTGGTAAAAGTAGAGAGTTTCCGGGTGAATGTCTTTTGCTTCTCCTTGCCAATATCCCCATTCATCTTTTTGCAGAGCTATTAATTTCTCTTGAGGATGTACAATATGTACAGCTAAATTTTCTCGTAGAGGTGCCCACACAGTAAATTGGCATTTATTTGTTTCTGCTGAAAAATAGCTACCAATTTTCATAAATTGAAATCTCCTTAGACGGTTAAGTTTTCGATCAAATATTATTTGAGAATATATGTTTTTTATGATTATCCAAAAAATTATAATTGAAATTGATGAAATTTGGTTTTCAGTTTCTCGGTCTAATTGCTAAGAGTTAATATTCTAAAATCTAAAAACCCAGACGTTATAGTTATGACTATAGAAAAAGCAACTACAACACAAGCAGCATTTTTACTCAATATTTCCACAGGTAGATTACGAACATTACTGAATGAAGGTCGTGTTCGAGATGCTTACAAAGATGGGAGACGTTGGATGATTCCATTAAACAAACGGGGAATGCCAGAAATTACACCAGGTCGCCGTGGTCCTGAAGGCTCTTGGAATAAAAATAGGCGTACAGCTAATACTTTTGTTCATGTTCTACGAAAGACTATAGATTACAACCGAGATCATGGAACTTCTTATTCAGCACTTGCTGTGAAGGTAGGAGATAAAAAGGATTATTGCCACGCTCTGAAAATCAAAGGACCTTGCCAAATCGTTTATCAACCTCATCAACCTAATAATAGTCAAGCCGGAGGTGCCCGTCTGTGGATTGAAGTAGAACCGGAACATATAGTAGAGCGAGTATATTTTAGTGATGGAGATTATGGTCCTCCTCCGGAAGTGCTTCAGCAGCGGGCAAAAAGGAAAAAGTCGAAAGGTTAAACACTATATATCTGCAACGTTATAGTTTTTCACTACTATATATAGCGTTTTTGGATGAATTTTGAGTAAGATTTGTGGCGATCGCTCATAATCTATAGAACCCATAGAACCCATTTGATATCTTGAGAGGTTGATTTTCTTTTCTGCAGCGTTCGAGTTCGCGTTTCATCTGGGTAGCAAAGGGGAAGGTCGCCCTATCGCTGAAAAACAATGCTATTTTTGGTTGAATAAAAAATCATGTATATGGGCGAACGACCCCTGATGATTTTTATGGTATCACAATTTTTGTGAGGATGCAACCGATAATCTTTTGACGCGCCGATTTTTTTCAGGAGCTTCAGAGAATGAAAAAGTTTGTAATTCTTTATTGCCTAAGTTTTTAAAGATACCTTCAGGGGTTCTACTATTTTTGGCTAGATTTGGAGAAAAATGTTTGGCGATCGCTCATCCTTAACTAGAAACTCTCTTGAGGGAAGACAATAATATTACAACGGTTTTCATTTTGGTAGACCACTAGAGGCGAATAGCTATTCGCCCCTACAGAATAGTGTCTAATAATCAATCCTCATCTTTTGCGGATTCTGTAATAGAGAGAATCTAAATAGTAGGACTTCCTTCTTCACTCCTGGAAACTTTTTTTGAGATTTTCAGCTATCGAGTGGAATAATTGCTGAAATTCATCGAATAACTTGGGAGATGTTTTAGGAGAGGCAAATTTTATCAGGTTAATCCTATCTATTCCCTGAACATTGACTACAAAAAAATTGAGTTTATTTTCCTCTACAGCTTTCCAAGCACGTTGCGTAGATTTTTGCCAATCCTTATCCATTAGTTGCCAATTGTTGTTCGTTGCGGGGCCTATAATATAAAATAACCAAGGTTTTTGATAGTCCTGATAATTTTCTATTTCTTGTAATGCTAAATTAATTCCCTTACCCATCATAGTTTCTCCTTCAGTTTTGAGAGGATATAGAGCAAATTCATCTATAATTTACAAAATCTTGAATTTCTCGCTTATTACCGAAAGGCGACGTTGAAGGCCCCGTCTCTTTCAGAGCGGGGATGAAAACGAGCTAGCCGTTGAGGCCAGACCACTTTAGTCGTCCTCTCTTATATAGCACTCAGGAATGATTCATCAGAAAGAACTATACATCAATAGTTGTGGGAATCAGAAAATGTCTTGATTGATTGTCCATTAGATTCTCACATCTGATTCGGCGTTGCTATAGTATAATTAACTTAACTTTTAAGGTGAAAAAATGTATGGTTGTCAGCAACTTAAGGTAAGTAAAAACTCTCATCTAATTCCTATTTTAACATTCTTGTGCGAACAGTCTCACAAGCTAACTAACATGGGCATATATTATGCTCGGCAATTATTTTTTAAGTCTCATAAAGCTATTGGCAAGTATGACCTGGAAAAGGTCTACAAACACAACAATCACTATAAAGTTTTCTATTCCCAAGCTGCACAACAAATACTCAGAACTGTAACTGAATCGTTTCGGTCTTATTATGGTCTAATTAAAGCATATCTTGCAGGTAAAATCTCAGACCGACCCAGAATACCTAACTATAGAAAAAAAGGAGGAATGGCTACAGTTAGTTATCCCAAACAATCACTAAAATTAAAAGGTAATCAAATCCGAATACCATTAGGCAATACCTGTAAACGCTGGTTTGGAATAGATAGCTTTTTCATTCCCATACCAAGCAATCTCAACTTTGCTTCGATCAAAGAGCTGAGGCTATTACCGAGAAACAGATGTTTTTATTGGGAATTTGTCTATGAAAAAGAAGTAGTAGTTAAAACTCTGTTAAATCCAGACAATGTATTAGGAATAGACCATGGTTTAAATAATTGGTTGACCTGTGTATCTAATGTAAATACTAGCTTGATAGTAGATGGTAAACAGCTCAAATCAATGAATCGTTGGTACAACAAACAGATATCAACTATTAAAGAAAACAAACCTCAAGGGTTTTGGTCAAATAAACTAGCTGCAATTACAGAAAAGCGTAACCGCCAAATGCGTGACGGTATTCACAAAGCAGCTAGAATAGTCATTAATCATTGTTTGAAAAATCAGATTGGTACAATTGTTTTTGGCTGGAATCAAGGTAGTAAAAATCAAATAGAATTAGGAAAGAAAAACAACTCAGAATTTGTACAAATTCCTACTGCTAGACTCAAACAAAGAATTGCTCAATTATGTGAAGAGTCTGGGATTATTTTTGTAGAAACAGAAGAAAGTTATACAAGTATTGCTTCATTTTTAGATGGTGATGATCTGCCTAATTATGGTGAAAAACCCGATGATTGGAAACCATCAGGAAAAAGAATAAAGCGTGGTTTGTATAGGAGTAGTAATAATTGGTTAATTAATGCAGACTGTAATGGGGCTGCAAATATAATCACAAAAGTAAGCAGAAAGCTAAGTTTAGACTTAAGGCGACTGTGTAGGGGCACTTTGACTTGTCCCCAAAGAATATATCTTTGGTCAGCTAAAAAAAGACGAAGCAACAAGGATTTATCCTGTTGCGTAGTATCTACTTAGAATCCCTTCGGCTTCAGCCAGGGGAGTAGTCAATATTAGAAGTTATGATGGCTAATTCCACAGATTGGGAGATTTTGCTACTCGGTTCAAATTCTTTTTTAAAAGCAGAAATTCTAGAATTCAAGGAATCAATACGTTCGCCAGACATGGAATGTAGATGTATCTACTACTAACACAACTGGAATCTTAAGTTCAGCCGAATGTGCTGGTAAACTTTTCTGTTCTTAGTTTGGGGGAAGAGAAGTTTTTGTTGCTGGCATAGAAAGTGAAGGTGTGGATGTTCCTTGGTTAAGCTGAAGGCGGTCTGCAAGTCCAGTTAAATGTTCTATTTCTAATAAATTAAATAAATTCGCAGAGTCTCCCGAACCACTATTACCACCAGTCATCATAATTTGAGGAAAAGTAATTTTCATTTGAGCTAGTGCATCCGCCCATTTTCCTTGTGATTCTAGTTGAGCATAAAGTTCAGGACTAAGAGCAGTAATTCTGGCACGCAGAGCATCAAGCTCTATTCGATTAATTTTTTCTTGTTGAGAGGTTTCAATATCTAGCCGTTTTTGATATATTTCTAACTCTGATTGTTCTTTCTGTAATTTAGCCTGAGTATCCATTTGAGAAAGTTTATTATTTATTTCAGCATCTCTTACTAATTCAAATTCTTGTCTATCTTTTTCTGCTTTAGCCAGTTCTTGACGTTGTTTTTCTGCTTCAGTTTTTGCTTGAGCTTCTTTTTTCTCTTGCTTTTGTTTCTCTAATCTTTGTCTATGTTCATCTAATTCTTTGGGCAAATCAATTTCATCAATAACAGTGCCACATCCTTCAACACCAATATCTGCCAGACGCGAATTTATATATACCTCTGCCTCTTCTTGACAACTAGCTCTTCCATTTTGAAATTCAATTGCAGTTTTACCAGTAGCAGCTTGCTTAAAATAACCAGAAACGACTTTTGTCAGTACACGAGAAACTAGATTTTTCACAGCCGGATATGTAAAAATTTTTTCCCCAAATTGATTAATAAAAGGTATTTTGTCTTCTTTAGAACCAAATAGACAAATCATTTTAGGAGCATTTTCAGGAAGAATACGAATAATTTGAGTAAACTCTACAGAAATTTTATAACCATCCGATGAAGTTAGCTTCATTGTTTTCAGTTCATAATCATAACTAAAAGGATTTTTTTCCTTATCTGACCAGTTAAGTATAATTTGGGTACTTGGAACTCGCTTAACTTGTTTAACTCTGGTATTAATGGGGTAAGTATTAGCAGTAAGAGGTTTGTTTTCAACTCCCTTATACCCAGGGTCAACTAATTGTTGATATTGGGAGCTACTCGGATCATCATCATGTATGTCATATTTTTTCCCAACAGAAGAAATCACAACCCCTACCTCTTCTTGCTCAATCTCAGTTACTGGTATCTGTTCAACTGTGACAAACCAAGGATTTAGCTTCCACTCACCCTCTTTGAGAACTTCCTCTTGTAAGCCTTTGTATCCTCCTGAATCTAGGAATTTCTGCGCATTTTGATAATTATCATGTCCCTCAATTTCTTGTCCAGCAATTTCCTCTTTAGGGAGGGTTTGCCCAGCCATAGTAGTTACAATACCAATTTGACCTTTGTTGATTTTACAAACCTTTAAATTCTTTGGATGTTCATTATATTCATGAGCATTAGCAGTAGTAATTACAGTAAAGAAATCAGTATGAATTTTGTGTTGACCTTCCGTCAAAATAGCAGGCTGCTTACCTTTCTGTCCTCCGTTTTTGATAAATGCTTCTGCATCCTGAAAATTGTCACATTCCACCACCTTACCTAATATTTGTTCGGTTGAAATATAAATTCCATCATTAGCTATTACCAGTCCTATTTCTCCTGGAGGAATTGAAATAATAGAGACTTTACGAATTTTGAATATTTCAGTATTAATGTCGTAATTGCCTGGTTCTAAAGTAGCAAGCTGTTTACCTGCTTGACCTCCATTCTCAAAAAAGGCTTGTGCGTTTTGAAAATTATCACAATTAACTTTCTCGGCAAAATTTTTTCCCTGTGCTAAAGGTTTTCCATATTTTGCTTCTACTAACCCAATTTCTCCAGCATTGATTGTAGTAATGGAGACTTTTTTCACTCTAAATATATCTATATTAATTTGATATTTTTTGACTGTTAGATGAGCCAGTTGTTGACCTGCTTGACCTCCATTATCAAAAAAGGCTTGTGCATCCTGAAAATCTTTACAATTAACTCTCTGAGCAAAACTTTGACCAATTAAAGGAGAGCCATCTAAAGCTTCTACTAATCCTATTTCATTAGGGCTAATTTCAGTCACAGGAACTTGCTTAACAAGAAACATTTTTGTATTAATTCGATAAGTACCAGTAGTTAAAATTGCTCGCTGTTTTCCCCGTTGACCCCCATTATCAAAAAAGGCTCGTACATCTAGAAAGTTATTGCATTCGACAGCTTTACCAGAATTTTGTCCTACTTGAAGAGGTTGACCATCTAAAGCTTCTACTAAACCAATTTTGCCTTCACCTATTCTGGTAACTTTTTCTTTTGTAATTTCATACATCCAAGGAAAATATCCCCAATGTAGTCCGGGAGAGAGAACTTTAGCTTGAATACCCGGTTCTCCATTAAGAGCAATTGTTTTTCCTGGAAGAAGACTAAGAAAAGGATTTAAGGCAAACTTCTTGTAGACAATTCCAACTTCATCATTGCCAATCATCTTTCTTGTCATAAAGATGAAAATGACTATTGCTGTACCAACTATCAAAATAAGTACGAAAATTATTGCTCCTACCCCCCCTGAAACTTGTGCTAAAACAACAGGTGGTGACTGGTTATTTAGAGAATTTCTTACTTGCTGGGTAGTTAGAGTTGATAAATTTGTACTTGAAAGCTTTGATGGAGAGAAATTTTCATTTATAAATACTTGATTAGATTCCTCCGCTAATGCTTGTGTTTTAGACTTATTTACTAAACTCAAAGAACCAATATTAGCTATGGTTAGGAGGATAGCTGCTTTTGCCAAAATCACCCTTTTTTTCATATTTTTGATTCCTTAGTTTATTAAATTAATCCACAATTAAATAAACGTGGTAAAAAATGTTCAAAAGTTTCCTTCCATAAATTCCACTTAATCTCGTTATTTTTTTGATTGGGAAAACTTAAAGAAGGAAGATGCCCTGGTTTTGCTTCACTGGAAAAATTAAAGTCATCGTACTTTTTTATCCAGTTTTTACCATCATACCAACCGATAGATTTAGCAAATTTATTCTGGTAAATTGTAAAATTAAATTCTCCTTGCCTGCCTTTAGATTCGCGCCAAATTTTTGTTTGAACACTAAAGCCAAAATTACCGTTGCTGTATTTAAACCAAAGTTCATCTATGATTTTTAAGGCTTCATCAGGTATTTTTTTAATTTCTTCACGGTTTAGCCATGTTATCAAATCTCTATTTATTTGAACATAATTATAGCCTTCAATACTGTCAGCAATTTCTATCATTAATCTCATCGTTTCCAAATCAGCTTCTTTCCATTGCTGGTTTTGCAGAAAATATTCTAGTTTCCCATAAATTTCTGGGTCTAAATTTGGCTCTAAAATAGTAGTTTCTTCTGGTTTTTCTGGAACCTTGCTATCTATAGGAAACTCTATAGGAGGAGCTGATATTGATAGTATTGATAAATCTGGTAGTGGTGTATTTTTAGCAGAAAAATTAGTTGTTGAATTTTTAGCTGGTTCTAATGTATCTCTAATTTCCTTTAATAGCTTAATACCGTTATTTCTTTTATATAACTTACTAAAAATCTTATATAATTCATCTATATTTAGACCATTAGATTGACTTAAAAAATCAGATATAATTACTCGCAGAGGTTGATTTATACTCAAATTACCAATATCAAATCCCCCTTCTTTTAGATGAGTAGTAAATAAAGATGGCTGTGTTTGATAAACGTCTACAAGATTGTCAATAATCTCCCCCTTAACATCTTCAATATCTTCATAATTATCACTTCGTTTTCTAACCTCGTCTAGAACCTTTTGAAATTCACTAGCCATAAATATTTCCTCATTCCCCTATTTGATTAATAACTTGTTCTTGAAGCATTAAGCTTTTTACCTTTAAAGGTTCACTACCTGGATTTTTTTTACTTAAAGCATTAAATATTTTAGCTTGTTGCTTTAATTCTTTACCAGAACACCTAGTTAAAAAATCAGAAATAATAACTGGTAAAGCTGCACAACTGTGAACTTCTCCTACAGGAAAATAAGGAGAAATATGTGCTAAAAAAAGTAAGGCATCTTTCTCATAATACTTATAAAGCTCATCAGCTAAAACTTCATATGTAATCAACCCACTTGCTTCTAACTTTTCCTTATATGCTTCCATCAAACCAGGAAGACTTTCTTCTAAATCTGAACTAGATATTAATGCCGTATTTTTAGCCAGAATAGAAAAACCAATTTCCATTTCCAAGATAAATTGTTCTCTTAATTCTTTAATTTCGCTTCTAGCTTCAAATATTTCAGCAAGAGTTTCACGGCTCAGGTTTTGCCCTTCGACTATCATTTCATCTAATTCAGCTTTACGCTTTTGTGTTTGTTTATCTTGATAGAGACTAAGGAAAAATTCAAGAGGACTGCCCAAAGGACCAGCTAATTTAGAAAGTGCTTTAGCTAAAGCTTGTAAATAGTTTCTTGCCATTTTCTTGAAGTACCAGATATTTACTTTATTTAATTTCTTTTATTGAACGCGAATAGAAAGCTCTACTCTTTATCCTTTAGTCCTAAAAGACCTATAGAGATGCAGTACCCAAGCTTAAAATAGTTGCTTCTCCCATACTATGTTGATTGGTTAGTGGCACATCTTTATATATCAATTGATAAATTACTAATTCCGGATGACCTATAATTAAGAATCAATTTGAACAGGAAGTTAAACGAATGATTTTTTCATTTATTGGGTGCATCTAAATTTTAAACAAAGCCAAAAATTTATAGCATTTTAGGAAAAAGTAATAAGCAACAGGCAATAGAAAAAAAGTATTTTTACAAATATTCAGATGCACCCTATTAATTAAAAAACTGAGAGCTGATAGCTAATAAGTAAATGCTTACAAATAATTTTTCATTCCTTAAAAATCTGATAGCTGACTGCTAATACCTAAATGCTTATAAACGCCTTAAAACAACAATTGAACGTTCCATCACAGGAATAGGAACTTCACCTTGATAATGCTTACCATTTTCCACAAAACGAGACTTACTCGTATCAACAACAACTACCCAATTTCTATCTTGAAACTTAGGAGGAATTGTAAACTCTATCAATTCATAATGAGCGTTAAAAAATATCATAAAACAATCATCAATAATCCTTTCCCCACGCTCACCACTTGCAGGAATTTCCTCTCCATTTAAAAACACACCAACAGCTTTAGCAAAATCAATATTCCATTGTTCCTCAGTCATTTCTCCACCATCAGGATTATACCAACCTATATCATTCACATCCGAACCATGAATTGCACGACCTTGAAACCACTTACGTCTATGAAATACCGGATGTTGAAAACGGAAATAAATTAACTGCCGAGTAAAATCTAATAAATCAGAATTTTTTACCTGTAAATTCCAATCCAACCAAGAAATTTCATTATCCTGACAATAAGCATTATTATTACCATTTTGCGTCCGCCCAAATTCATCTCCACCTAATAACATCGGTACGCCCTGAGACAACATTAAAGTCACCAAAAAATTCCGCCTTTGACGATTTCTTAAACTTAGTATATCTGAGTCCTCAGTTTCTCCTTCCTCTCCAGAATTCCAAGAACGATTATGTTCCTCTCCATCATTATTATCTTCCCCATTTGCTTCGTTATGTTTTTCGTTATAACTAACTAAATCGTTGAGAGTGAAACCATCATGGGCAGTTACAAAATTAATACTCGCATGAGGCAACCTACCATTAGCAGCATATAAATCAGAACTACCCGTAAAACGATAAGCAAATTCAGCTAATGTCTCCTCTTCCCCTCGCCAAAAATCTCTAACTGCATCTCGATATTTACCATTCCATTCCGACCACAATAGAGGAAAATTTCCAACTTGATAACCACCTTCTCCAACATCCCAAGGTTCAGCAATTAATTTCACATTAGAAATAACCGGATCTTGATGCACAATATCAAAAAAAGCTGCCAAACTATCTACTTCATATAATTCCCGCGCCAAAGCTGAAGCTAAATCAAACCTAAAACCATCAACGTGCATTTCCGTCACCCAGTAGCGCAGACTATCCATAATTAACTTCAATACCTGGGGGTGACGAACATTCAGAGAATTACCACAACCAGTAAAATCCATATAGTAGCGGGGGTAATCTTCTACTAGACGATAATAAGCAGCATTATCAATACCCTTGAAAGATAAAGTCGGACCCAGATGATTACCCTCCCCTGTATGGTTATAAACCACATCCAATATCACCTCAATACCAGCCTTATGCAAAGCCTTGACCATTTCTTTAAATTCTCGAACCTGCTCCCCTGCCTTACCACTAGAACTATAGCCACTGTAAGGAGCAAAATAATTAATCGAGTCATAACCCCAATAATTAGATAACTCCTTATCAACTAAATGTCCTGGGTATCGGAGAAAATGATGAACTGGCATTAACTCCACCGCCGTAATCCCTAGAGATTGGAGATAAGCGATCGCCCTAGGATGTGCCAATCCAGCATAAGTACCCCTCAGATTTTCTGGAATCTCAGGATGGAGTTTAGTAAACCCCCTAAGATGAATTTCATAAATTATTGTGTTGTGGTTGGGAATATTTAATAGTTGGTCATCTCCCCAATCGAAACTTTCATCAATCACCAAAGATTTTGGCATTAGATGAGCATCATCATCTAAGGTGCAGCCTAAATCTTTTTCTGGATTATCCCAAGAATAAGCAAATATTTCTTGACCATAAAGGATATCCCCATCTATTGCTTTGGCGTAAGGGTCAATTAGTAGTTTATTGGGGTTAAAACGATGACCTTGGGATGGTTCGTAGGGGCCATGTACTCGAAATCCATATCTTTGACCTGGACCTATACCTGGTACATAACCATGCCAGACAAAGTTACTAACTTCAGTCAGGGTGAGTCGTGTTTCTTGGTTTTGCTTGTCAAATAGGCAAAGTTCAACGCTAGTAGCATTTTCAGAAAATATAGCGAAGTTAGTGCCTTTACCATCCCAGGATGCTCCGAGGGGATATGGTTTTCCAGGCCAAAGAGGTACATACATAAATAAATCGAGAGTTCTTCAGAATTAGACGACTATTTTTATATGTAATGATACATGAAAATAATATTAAAGCTTGAACACCAAAACTAAGGTAGGGGTTTGGTCTCCAAACCCTACTCCAAACTCCCACATAGGAATGTCAATATTTCAGCTTGTTTCTACCTGTTTCTTTCTATTAGAATATCTCAATAACTACCCAAAATAAATAAAAAGAGTTATTGGCATTACTGATAAGAAATTTAAAAAATTAAATGCACCCTACAAATTTTGCTGATAAACTAATAACTGAAAGAGCTTTTAACTGATAACTGATAACTAAAAATGACTCAATGTTTAAATCCTGACTGTTTAAGACCTAACCCACCAGAAACAAAATTCTGTCAAAGCTGTGGTGAAAAATTAGTTTTAAAAGAACGTTATCGCCCTCTAAAAATTATCGGACAAGGAGGTTTTGGCATAACTTTTCAAGCTGTAGATGAAGACAAACCTTCAAAGCCTTTTTGCGTAATTAAACAGTTTTTTCCTCAAGTACAAGGAACTAAAAGTTTGGAAAAAGCTGCTGAATTATTTGATCGAGAAGCTGAACGTTTGGATGGTTTAGGTAGACATCTACAAATTCCCGAACTTTTCGCATATTTTACTCAGGATAATCGACAATATTTAGTACAAGAGTTTATCGACGGGCAAAATTTACAACAGGAATTAGAAGAGTCGGGTGCTTTTGATGAAAGTCAAATTTTGGAGTTATTAAAAAGTTTGTTGCCCGTGTTGGAATTTATTCATTCTCAGCAAGTAATTCATCGAGATATTAAACCAGAGAATATTATTAGGAGAAAGAATAATAATCAATTAATATTGGTAGATTTCGGGGCGGCTAAATATGCCACTATGAGTGCTTTAGCTGTGACGGGAACTGTTATAGGTTCTGCTGGATATCTTGCACCGGAACAAGCTGTAGGAAAAGCAACTTTTGCTAGCGATATTTATAGTTTGGGTGTAACTTGTATTCATTTATTAACTCAAGTCACACCTCTTGATTTATTTGACAATATTGAAGGTAAATGGATATGGCGAGATTATTTACAGTCAAATGTGAGTGATGAACTTGGAAAAATATTGGATAAAATGATTGTTGGAGCAACTCAGAAAAGGTTTGAAAATGTAGGAGAAATTTTGTCTCTGATTCTGTCTACTTCTTCACCACAAATATCTCAACAATCAACAGCAGAATCAGAAAAAGAAGAGCTATTTACTTTTGATGTTTTTACTGTCGATAACTCAGGCAATATTATTAACCACACCCAGGAAAGTGCTAGGCAAAAAATAGAAGATTTAGGTAATGGAATTAAATTAGAAATGGTTTATATTCCTGGGGGAAGTTTTCTCATGGGTTCTCCAGAAAATGAAAAAGGAAGAGATAAAAATGAAAGTCCGCAACATCAAGTTACTCTCCAACCTTTTTATATGAGTAAATACCCCATTACTCAAGAACAATATCAAGTCATTACGGGTGAAAATCCTTCTGGATTTAAAGGAAAAAAGCGCCCAGTAGAAAATATGAACTGGCGTAACGCTAGAGAGTTTTGTCAAAAGCTATCTGAGAAAACTGAGAAAGTTTACAGACTGCCCAGCGAAAGTCAGTGGGAATATGCTTGTCGTGCCAGGACAACTACTCCTTTCTATTTTGGAGAAACTATAACGTCGGACTTAGTTAACTACGACAGTAAATTTCCTTATGCTTATGCTCCTAAAGGTAAATGTCTAGGAGAAACAACTGAAGTAGGAATTTTCCCACCCAATGCTTTTGGTTTATACGATATGCACGGGAATGTCTGGGAATGGTGTCAGGATCTTTGGCACAATAATTATAATGGAGCGCCTAATGATGGTAGTGCTTGGGAATCTGAAGAAAAGGGATTTTTGAAATCGCTCTTTGGAGCATACAGAGTGATCCGTGGCGGTAGCTGGTACAGCTATTCTAGGAATTGCCGGAGTGCCAGGCGTAACTGCATCCTTGCCGTAAACTTCTACAACTTTTGGGGTTTTCGTGTCGTCTCCTCTGTTCCGGTAGTTTCTGCCTTTTGTTCCTAGGATTCTTCCCCTTTTTCTCTTTGTCTTTTTTTTTCCTCTTTCCTCTCCCCCTCCCACTTTAGCGTGTGGAAAAAATCACCATCAAAATTATGAACAAATACCCTAAATTTCCATTTAGAGAATGGGAATGAGATAGAAGTTTATCCCCATATTTTCAGAAATGACTCAATGTTTAAATCCTGACTGTTTAAAACTTAACCCTCCACAAACAATATTCTGTCAAAGCTGTGGTGAAAAATTAGTTTTAAGAGAACGTTATCGCGCTCTAAAAATTATCGGGCAAGGAGGTTTTGGCATAACTTTTCAAGCTGTAGATGAAGACAAACCTTCAAAGCCTTTTTGCGTAATTAAACAGTTTTTTCCTCAAGTACAAGGAACTAAAAGTTTGGAAAAAGCTGCTGAATTATTTGATCGAGAAGCTGAACGTTTGGATAGTTTAGGTAGACATCTACAAATTCCCGAACTTTTCGCATATTTTACTCAGGATAATCGACAGTATTTAGTACAAGAGTTTATCGACGGGCAAAATTTACAACAGGAATTAGAAGAGTCGGGTGCTTTTGATGAAAGTCAAATTTTAGAATTATTAAAAAGTTTGTTGCCCGTGTTGGAATTTATTCATTCTCAACAGGTAATTCATCGAGATATTAAACCAGAGAATATTATTAGGAGAAAGAATAATAATCAATTTTATCCAATGGGAGCTCCAGTTCAAGCTTCTATCTCGCCAGAGAAAATTAATCCAGTTCAAGCTTCTATCTCGCCAGAGAAAATTAATCCAGTTCAAACTTCTATCTCGCCAGAGAATAATATTATATTGGTAGATTTTGGGGCAGCTAAATATGCCACTATGACTGCTTTAGCTGTAACCGGAACTGTGATAGGTTCTGCGGGATATGCTGCACCAGAACAGGCAGTAGGAAAAGCAACTTTTTCTAGCGATATTTATAGTTTGGGTGTGACTTGTATTCATTTATTAACTGGAGTAGAACCTTTTGATTTATTTGATGTGAGTGAAAGTGATTGGGTTTGGCGAGATTATTTAAAGTCGAGAGTGAGTGATGAAGTTGGAAAAATCTTGGATAAAATGATTGTCGCAGCGACTAAGAAAAGGTTTAAAAATGTAGGAGAAATTTTGTCTTTTATTCAGCCTAAATATCAAATAAAACCACGGTCTGCTGTTCCACCGCAAATATCTCAACCATCAATTATTCAATTTACTTCTCAACCACAAAAACAATTTACTTCTCCACCAGAAATATCTCAATCATCAATGCCCTGTGTTTTTTCTTTAACAGAATCAGAAAAAGGAGAGGTATTTACTTTTAATGTTTTTACTGTCGATAATTCAGGCTATATTACTAACCGTACCCAGGGAAGTGCTAGGCAAAAAATAGAAGATTTAGGTAGTGATATTAAGTTAGAAATGGTTTATATTCCTGGAGGAAGTTTTCTTATGGGTTCGCCAGAAAATGAGGAGGAAAGAGATCAAAGTGAAAGTCTTCAACATCAAGTTACTCTCCAACCTTTTTATATGACCAAATACCCTATTACTCAAGAACAATACTTAGCTATTATGGGAGAAAATCCTTCTAAATTTAAAGGAGAAAACCGCCCAGTAGAAAATGTAAATTGGCATAACGCTAGAGAGTTTTGTACAAAGTTATCTTTGAGAACTGGGAAAACCTATAGACTGCCCAGTGAAAGTCAGTGGGAATATGCTTGTCGAGCAGGAACAACAACACCATTTTATTTTGGAAAAACTATAACGTCTGAGTTAGTTAACTACGACGGTAATTATCCTTATGGCAACGCTCCTAAAGGTAAATATAGAGAAGAAACAACTGATGTAGGAAGTTTTCCACCTAATGCTTTTGGTTTATACGATATGCACGGCAATGTGTTGGAATGGTGTCAGGATATTTGGCACGATAATTATAACGGAGCACCTACTGACGGAAGTGCTTGGGAAACTGAAGGACATAGTAATATAAGAGTGCTCCGTGGTGGTAGCTGGAACTACTATTCTTGGCTTTGCCGCAGTGCCAGACGCTCCTATAACGATGCCGACTTCCTCAACTACATTAGGGGTTTTCGGATCGTCTCATCTTCTCCGGTGTTTTCTGCCTTTCGTTCCTAGGATTCTTCCCCTCTTTTCTTTTCTCCTTTTTCCCTTTTTCCTTCTTTCCTCTTTCCTTTGAGTCGCGCGTTAGTCCGTCGAAAGTGAGGGAAAACTCGTTAATCCATCCGTACATCCGTGGCCTAATCCGTGTGAGCAGAAATAAAAAGAAACTCGTTAATCTATCCGTATATCCGTGGCCTAATCCGTGTGAGCGCATCCGTGGCCTAATCCGTGTGAGCAGAAATAAAAAGAAACTCGTTAATCTATCCGTATATCCGTGGCCTAATCCGTGTGAGCGCATCCGTGGCCAAATCCGTGTGAGCGCATCCGTGACCAAATCCTTGTGTGCTTCTCTTTTCCCAATGCTGCACTAAGATAAAATCTGCTCTAACTAACAAACTAATAGACATCTCCAAAAATTAAAATTATTCAACAATGAATCAAACCCAAACCCAACTACCCACAGACACCTGGGTAACAGCAACTTGGCAAGAATATATCCAAACTATTCAAGACCTAACTTACGACAAAGCTAAAAGTTACTACAATAACGGAAAACTTAGAATAGAAATGTCTCCCGTAGGAAATGACCACGCTAATGACCATGCAGTTATTATCGGTGCTATTAGTATCTTTGCTGCTACCAGAAATATTAACCTCAATTGTAAAGATAACTGTAGCTACCGCAAAACTGGATTTCGAGAAGCTCAACCTGATGTCTCTTATTACATTGCTGAAAATGCAAATATTATTCCTAGGGGAACTTCTATTATCGATCTAGATATTTATCCTCCACCAACCCTAGTAGTTGAAGTTGCTAATACTTCCCTATTAGATGATAAAGGTGAAAAACGTTTGTTGTATGAAGCAATGAATGTTTCTGAATATTGGATAGTTGACGTACAAAATATAGAAATTATTGCTTTTACAGTTGCTAATGGAGGAAGTAGAAAAATCGATCAGTCTCAAGTTTTGCCTGGTTTAGCTATTTCTTTATTAGAAGAAGCACTTCAGCGCAGTTGTCAAACAAACCAAGGTCAAGTTTATCCTTGGTTATTAAAAGAATTTCAAAAAAAGTAAAAATTAAATTCGTTAATCCATCTGTGCATCCGTGGCAGAATCCTGACGTTCCCTATTCTCTCTTTCTTCATCATTCTCTAAAGCTCTCAAAAAAATCCCAAGAGATTAGCCTTGCATTTCCTCAAAAATTTTGATACAGTTTATTTAGCTGGGGTCGTTCGCTTATGTACATGACCATTTATTCAACACAAAATCAGAGTATTTTTAATCAGAGCGATCGCTACCAAAACCTAAAATTACTCAAAATCATTCTGTGAGAGCTACTCGAAAAAATCAACCTTTGAGGAATTTTTTCATATTCCTATCCTCACAGTTCCAATTATCTGTAAATTTCTAGAAGCGATCGCCATCCATCCCCACAACCAAAATCTTCATTCTCGTAAGCTCCTGAAAAAACTCCCAAGATATTAGCCTTGCATTTCCTCAAAAATTCTGATACAGTTTATTTAGATGGGGTCGTTTGCCTATGTATATGACCATTTATTCAACACAAAATCAGAGTATTTTTAATCAAAGCGATCGCTACCAAAACCTAAGATTACCGCCAATCATTCTCTGGAGCTTCCAAAAAATCAACTGCTGAGGAACTTTTCCATCTGAAAATAGCTGTTAGGGACTCCCGTTATCACCCACATTCCGCACTTTAATATTACATTTTGAAGTGCGGAATGTGGGTTATATTGATAAGTTGAGAGACTTACTGAGAAAACAAACGGGGGAAGTAGATAACAGAGAAAATTTAATGGTTTATTCCTCAATTTCGAATTGTCACAGCAGTAGTAACTCCCACAACTCCAAAACAACAAAAAATATGAATTTTGGTAAATGGTTAGGCTTTTTTAGTTTACTTATTTCCTTATATATCCTTTGGGAAATTAGACGACTTGTACTATTAATATTTGCTGCAATAATTTTAGCAACTGCCTTGAATAGATTAGTACAAAAATTTAATAGATGGGGTATTAAAAGAAACTTAGCTGTAATTGCTACTTTAAGTTTAGCAGCATTAATTATGCTCCTATTTTTGTTGCTAGTTGTACCACCTTTTATTACCCAGTTTCAAAAATTAGTTGCCCTAATACCTGATGTATTTACAGAAGTCCGCTCTCAACTTGTGCAATTATATCGACAAAGACCTGATTTATTTCCCGCACCACCCACTGCCACTGATATGCTAGTACAAACACAAACATTAGGTACTCAATTATTTAGCAACTTTTTTAAGATTTTTTCTAATACTTTTATAGTATTCTTGCAGGTACTTTTAGTATTTGTATTAACCATAATGTTTTTAGTTAATGCTCAAGCTTATCGAGGAGTAGGATTACTTTTATTTCCTTCTTTTTATCGGCAACGTGCAGATGAAATTTTATCAAAGTGCGAAGTAGCTTTAGGAAATTGGTTTGGTGGAATAGTAATTAACTCTCTTTTTGTGGCAACTTTTAGTGGTATTGGTTTATTAGTATTACAAATTGATTTAGTTTTGACTCATGCTTTACTGGCAGGTTTACTCAATTTTATTCCTAATATTGGTCCGACTATGAGTGTCGTTTTTCCCATAATGATTGCTCTTTTAGATGCTCCTTGGAAAATAGCTGCTGTAGGAATTTTATATATTATTATTCAGAATATTGAAAGTTATTGGCTAAGTCCAACTGTTATGGCAAAACAAGTATCACTTTTACCTGCTGTTACCCTAGCATCCCAAATTTTCTTCACTACTTTTTTTGGAATTTTAGGTTTGATTTTGGCTTTGCCTTTAACAGTAGTAGCTAAAACTTGGATTGAGGAAACTTTATTCAAAGATATCTTAGATCCTTGGCAACAAACATCCTCTATCCCGTGAAATAATTACCACAGTTTATCGTTAATATTTTGCATCTTTTATAGATATATATAATATAATGCCAAAAGTAATCAAAATTTTTGATAATAACTGATAACTGAAATTACTTTTATTCATCTTCTGGCGTTAGAGACCTCACAGTTTCTTGAATTGACCCAATAGCAAATCCAAAAATTGCACCTACTGTCGCATAAATACGAGGTGCTTTTGCGCTACTAAACCCTTTATCTATTTTAATCAAATTACAACATTGATAACGATTTTTACTCATCTCAGCTGTGGCTAATCCAATTACTGAACCTATCAAAGCCATCATTACTCCAGAAAATATAACTTGTTTCAAATTAAGTTTTTTTTCCTCCATTATCAAGTAACCTCTAAAATTATATATATTAAGTACCCGTGCAACATTAATTTAACATTTTTTCAGAGAGTAGGTAGTAGGGAGTTGGGGAAAAAATATATAGCAATCCTCCGCATATTCGTGTTAAAAATCTTGCTACTTTTTGGGAATAGGGAATGGGCAATGGGCAATGGGTCATTTCAGTTATCAGTTATCAGTTATCAGTAGAGAGTGAACTTCCGACTGAAGTCGGAGGCTTGAAATACTGAATTAAATATTTTTTTCATCCTCTTAAAAGAGGAGGCGCATACCCTCATTTTTTGGTAAGAGTTTAGGAGTTTATTTCTACTTTTTGATTACCCGCAACCTATTTAGGATTGCGATACTTGACAAGTCTAGCAAAAATAATACTAATTCTCATGCATTCTTCTAATACTTGGCAGCGAGCCAAAATAATGTTCCCTCATAACCGAAGTTACCAAATATCAAGTATTTACTTGAACAAATAATATTGATAAATATAAAATCCAATTATAGGAAAGTTTATGGTAATTAATTAGTATAATTTGGTCTATCTACTGATATTCCAGTTTTCTATATCAATCATCATTTTATATTTAATTTGACCAAAAAATAAGGTCTCAAGCCTTTTTTTTAAGGGGATAAAAAAAATATTCGCGCTTAGTATTGCAAGTCTTCCTATTGCATAAGGTACTGATAACTGATAACTGAAATGATCTACCTATTTAATATAGTATTTCCAGATGAGTTGTAAAATAATTATTGTCATTTTTACTTCTGCCAAAAACCATCTTATTTTCTATTCTCTCAAATATATAATTCTCTATCTCTATTCACATCTAAAATGTAAATCCGATAATATATAATAGACCTCCGCGGAAAAGAGGGAGTAGGGAATAGGAGAAAATAATTGATTTTATTTTTGATTATTGGAGATGTCTAATGAGTACCTATGAAAAATAACCAGTGAATTTTGATTTAGAAGTAATACCCAAAAAGCTACTAGAAAATCTAAATATTAATATACTTAATGTATCACTAAATCTAAAAAAGGTAATAGGCAGTAGGAAGTCATTTCAGTTATCAGTTATCAGCAACTCTGGTTAAAACATTGGGATTAAAATACTAAAGTTTATTTTCTCTTTGTCGAAAGGATTACGGATTATAAAATAGGAAGCAAACAAAAATATACAACTATTGACAATTAAAAAATACTCCGTAAATATTGACCAAAACATAGCTAGTTTTCTTGAGGGATTTAGTGACTAAATCTCTACCTTTACTATTAGCCATAAATGTAAGTAAATTTATCCCACCAGTTCAAGTATTAATACTGTGTTGAAAAACACTCTCTAGCTCAATAGTAGTCCTATGTTTTTTCTGCCTACTCAAGTCCACAATTTTTTGATTTTAGAGAATCAGGAATAGCGAATAGGGAATATGAAAGAGAAAAAAATTTTGTACCTCATTAATATGAGAGTCGCAATCTATAAATAATTTGCCATTGCTGTGCTGAATGAATGTATGATATAGATGATAATTTCTTAGGAGTAAACAGTCATAAGTCAGGAGTTATCAAAGTATTTTTCTGGAAATTTATTATAAACCAAATATAATTTTACTCTCCTATTAATGACTGTTAATTTACCTCAAATACTTACCTCATATCTCAAATTAGCAATGCCAATAAAATAATTTTACCGAATAATTAATAATTAAATAATTTAGGTTAAAAGTATCCCCCTTTCAAGGGAAAAAAAGTGCTACGATATTTCCTTATATTCAATTGCGTTGCGGTTTTAACCAGAGGTAATTATCGATTATTCATTATTCATTATCAATTACCCATTAATCAACTATTTACTTATATCTTTCCTATAGTATAGTTTTGACTATTTTTACTTGTTAACAGTCAAAAAATTGATAAAAATTCAATCAATATTACAAGCATTCAAGCGAGCTAAAAAATAGACTATTAACTTAGCTCCATAAGGAGAATTCCACCAAGCAACAGGAAAAGAACCCCTCGGCGCTTCTAGACTAAAATTAAGCTCTTCATAAGGTATATCTCTACCATTTAACCGCAATCCAAGTTCTTCAGCAGTTTTGTGCAAAACTTTCATATTGATTTGAGAAATATCAAAAGTTCCACCCGTACTTTCGTAAACTTTTTTTTGTACGCTAAAGCCAAACAGTCCATTACTATACTTAATCCAAAGTTGATCGATTAAATGAATTACACTACATGGAAATTTTATAACATCATCTGGAATCAGGTTTTCCTTATCAGTTTTACCAGATATTTCTAACATAACTCTTGCAGTTTCTTGATCGGCTTGTTTCCATTTTCCTGCTGCTAGTAAGTCTCTCAATTTTCCATAAAGGTAAATATCAGAAATTAACATTAGTGCTCGCTCTAATTGTTTTTCTAATTCAGCTACTCTTTCTGATAATTCTAACTCTCTGGAATTCTGTTGTACTTGTACAGACTCATCAATGGAAGTAGATGTTATTGGCTCTTTTATTTCTGATTCGTTAGACATAATTACTCCTAAATTTTTCTCAAAAATAACTAATTTTTATCAGCAAGTTTTGAACAAGTTTTGAACAATCAAGGATTCAGAAATGCCAATTGATAATTCTGATACTGATACAGAATCATCAATGTAAGTAGATGTTATTGGTTCTTTTATTTCTGATTCGTTAGACATAATTACTCCTAAATTTTTCTCAAAAATAACTAATTTTTATCAGCAAGTTTTAAACAAGTTTTGAACAAGTTTTGAACAATCAAGGATTCAGAAATGCTAATTGATAATTATTATTAGGAGTTATTGAGTAGGAAAGGTTGAAAAAATTAGTTAAAAACGCCGTTTCAAGTCTAGAGCTTCAGCAATTGGTACTGATAACTAATAGACATCTCCAACAATCAAAAATCAAATCAATTATCATAGATAAATAATCAATTATTTCCCCCTATTCTCTATTCCCTATTCCCTAACTTCTGCCAGAAATCTATGAATAATTATTATTAGGAGTTATTGAGTAGGAAAGGTTGAAAAAATTAGTTAAAAACGCCGTTTCAAGTCTAGAGCTTCAGCAATTGGTACTGATAACTAATAGACATCTCCAACAATCAAAAATCAAATCAATTATCCTAGATAAATAATCAATTATTTCCCCCTATTCCCTATTCCCTACTCCCTA
>NZ_JAAHHT010000013.1:16937-48277 GCF_010672085.1 Okeania sp. SIO3I5 | reverse complement strand
TTTCAAGTCTAGAGCTTCAGCAATTGGTACTGATAACTAATAGACATCTCCAACAATCAAAAATCAAATCAATTATCCTAGATAAATAATCAATTATTTCCCCCTATTCCCTATTCCCTACTCCCTAACTTCTGCCAGAAATCTATGAATAATTATTATTAGGAGTTATTGAGTAGGAAAGGTTGAAAAAATTAGTTAAAAACGCCCTTTCAAGTCTAGAGCTTCAGCAATTGGTACTGATAACTAATAGACATCTCCAACAATCAAAAATCAAATCAATTATCGTAGATAAATAATTAATTATTTCCCCCTATTCTCTATTCCCTATTCCCTAACTTCTGCCAGAAATCTATTAATAATTATTATTAGGAGTTATTGAGTAGGAAAGGTTTAAAAAATTAGTTCAAAACGCCGTTTCAAGTCTAGAGCTTCAGCAATTGGTACTGATAACTAATAGACATCTCCAACAATCAAAAATCAAATCAATTATCGTAGATAAATAATTAATTATTTCCCCCTATTCTCTATTCCCTATTCCCTAACTTCTGCCAGAAATCTATTAATAATTATTATTAGGAGTTATTGAGTAGGAAAGATTTAAAAAATTAGTTAAAAACGCCCTTTCAAGTCTAGAGCTTCAGCAATTGGTACTGATAACTAATAGACATCTCCAACAATCAAAAATCAAATCAATTATCCTAGATAAATAATTAATTATTTCCCCCTATTCTCTATTCCCTATTCCCTATTTTCTGGAGAAGTCTAATAACTTATAACAAAAAAGACTTCTAATTTCTGCATCAAAACTGATTATGATTAATAGACATCTCCGAAAATAAAAAATAAAATCAATTCTTATCCATAAATTATCAATTATTTCTTCCTGTTCCCTGTTCCCTGTTCCCTGTTCCCTCTTTTCCGGAGAGGTATAATAATTGACTTACTAATTTTTTCACTAACAACTCGATTGCCTTCAGGACTTAGATGAATATGGTCTCTATACAAATTAGCAGGTTCTGAGACAGATTTAAAAATAGGTAATAAATCTAGATATGTAATATTTTCAGCTAAGGTGAAATTCTCCAAACGTTGACGAGTTTTAATTTCATAATCACGAGGTCCTGGTTCACCTACTTCCCGAAGTAAAGGAGTCATTGCTAAGATAAACTTAGCATTTTTTTGATTAGTAATTTCCTGGATTTTTTTGATTGCTGCTAAATTCAAACCAACCCTGTCTCCTTCTTCCTTAATTTCAGGAACTTTTGGTGCTGGTAATAAATAACGAGCGATCGCTTCAGCTATGGCAAAAGGAGGTTTTTTGTCTGGATAATTCCGATCTACTCCTACCACTAATGAACTAGGTGCTTTAGCAAATAAATCATCAGTATTAATCAGTAATACTATAGTTTGAGAATCAAATAAACCGAACTTTTCTAAATAAGCAAGTTCATTTCTAGGTCCCCAAGAATTAGCTGAAGCATTAAGAACTTCAACAGTTTTATCTTTACCATTATTTTCATTTAATTGCTTCTCTATAATTGCAGAAATTGTGTCATCTTGATCTGTCCACCAATTACCATTAGCCACAGAATCTCCTAATAAAAGTATTCTCAATATAGTATTTTCTCTTGACTCTTCTATCGGTTCAGAACGCATAGAATACTGATTAATTCTTATCCGGTTTCCAAAGCGACTCACCTTTTGATTTGGTGTCAAAAGATAACCAATTTTACTATCTGCATTATAAGTCAGAGGATTGCCAAAACCAACGACCAAGCGCAGTCCTATTTCTAGTATCCCCAATAAACAAATTATAATTGCTGAAAATATGAATAGAGCTTTCACTAATCTAAAATTCCTAATAAATTCTGCCAATTATTAATTTTACTTTCAATGATTTAGTTTTAAATTTTATAGTTATCAATCTTTTTTTCCCTATCCTCCTATTCTCACTTAAAATGTTTCCTAAAACCTCAAACTTTAGACCTCACAAATATCATAATTTCTATATAAAATACCAAATTGATAAATGTTTGCTACAAATAGCTAGTGCCGCTAGGCGGAATTCAAAATTCAAAATTCAAAATTCAAAATTCTTGCTTAGTGAGGCTTAAGGCAAGCATGTAACTGGTCAGTTATTTCTGCCATCCTGCACTAAGGAATTTTTTAGGAGTCGTAGGAGCGATTCGCGTTTGCGGAGCATTCCGTTTGCGTAGCATTCCGCAGGAAAGGAAACCGCCCTAAAGGAGTCGTATGGGAATATCTTCAATACCATTTCTTAGTTCATAACTTAGCTTTTTACTCAAAGGAACATATCCGATAAAGTCTTTATATTGCCCTTACTATTCGTAACATTCTTTTTTCACGCTTGGTATAATACCCAACCACAAATCAATTATAACTAAATTGCTTCTAAACCATAGCTGTTGAGTAAATAGCAATCCTAAATAGGTTGTAACAATTTAAAAACTCGAAATAAACTCTGAAACTCTTCCCTATTGCCCATTGCCTATTCCCTATTCCCGAAAAGCGGTAAGATGTTTCTACACAAATCAAATAGGATTACTATAGTATTTTGGCAATTTTTTGATAATTTTTAAGATAATTTTAAGTACAATTGGGTTTGACTTAAAATTGCAATACAGAAAGGCTTTGTTGTATGAAAACTTATGGATTCCGCACAAGATCCTTGTACTTCATACTTCTACAACTATTGTCCAATAAATAAATCTATTATCTTCGGTATTAAAAAAAAGGCTGAAACTTTTACCTGTAAAGGCTTTGAGCGCTTTAACTATTGGCCAATAAATGGTAGCGCATCAATCTATAGAAAGAGGGTGATATAGCTGCCACTAGGTTCACCTTTCATGTCGGGGACAACCGAAAAGCGGAACGGATGTTCTGTGGCTATTACAACAAAGCCATACAGAAATCAAATTTTGGTGGTGGTGCTGAGGAATGGTAGAGAGAGTGTGGGAAGTGTAGGAGGTGTGGGAGGTGTGGGAAGAAATTACAAAACTTATGTATTTACTCTTCGCCATTCCTCAGCAGGACTACCCAAATTTTTAGTATATTTTTAGCTGTAGAGTAAGTAAATTGGTTTAATTATTCAGTCTCGATCCAGCAAGGGTACTTCCTTTATAATCTTTGATTTGATAATCTTTCAATTAAAGGGAGAAGAATTGCCGTGCATGGCACTTCAAGATCCCGACAATATGTTAAAATAGGCCCTATCAGGAGTAGCGCTAAAAAGCACCTGTAATAGCACATAGACAACACGAGTATGGCATTCAATTGAGCAATTCAAGCGTCAACCCATGAAAAGGTAAAGCTCGTATTGAGCGTCTTTGTGAGTCGCCATAATTTCTGATGCTAAACAGCGGTGGTTCTCATCGTTTCTGTCTGTGGAGGCTTAAACCTTACTCAGCCCTTGAAACAGAGAGCTGCTAACTGCAAAGTTGAAAAACTCCTTTTATACCCCTTGCGGTTGATGGTGAGTGAACGTCACATAACCGTGGTTTCAGTTAAACCCGTGGACTTAAAGCAAATATTTCAAACCAGAAATCCAATCATTGGGGTAGTACATTTACAACCTCTGCCCACCTCACCCCTTTGGGGAGGTGACCTCCAAGCAATTATCAGTAGAGCAGAAAGAGAAGCCACAGCCCTTGTATCAGGAGGTGTAGATGGCATTATAGTAGAAAACTTTTTTGATGCTCCTTTCGTTAAAGACCAAGTAGATCCGGCTGTAGTTAGTGCAATGACACTATTAACACAAAAGATTATGAACTTGGTTTCTCTACCAATAGGAATTAACGTTTTGCGTAATGATGGCCAAAGTGCTATGGCGATCGCTTCTTGTGTGGAAGCCCAATTTATCCGTGTGAATGTCCTGACTGGAGTTATGGCCACAGACCAAGGATTAATTGAGGGCATAGCACATCAACTTTTACGCTATCGTCGAGAATTGGGTAGTGATGTCAAAATCTTTGCAGATGTTTTAGTCAAACACGCCCGGCCCCTGGGTTCGCCAAATCTCACTACAGCCGTCCAAGAAACTATTGAACGTGGTCTCGCTGATGGGGTGATTCTTTCTGGTTGGGCCACAGGAAGCCCTCCTACTTTGGAAGATTTAGAATTAGCTAGCGCAGCAGCAGTAGACACCCCAGTATTTATCGGTAGTGGTGCAAACTGGGAAAACATTTCTACCTTAATGCAAGCTGCAGATGGGGTCATTGTGTCTAGCTCCCTGAAGCGACATGGTAAAATCGACCAACCAATAGACCCCATTCGTGTGAGTCAGTTTGTAGAAGCAACTCGGAGGACTGTATCAAATAAGGGAAAAGATTATCAGAATCGGGAAGCAGAAATCATAAATTCACCTTCCCCTATTAAAAAAGTCTAAGTTTAACTTTCCTGGCGGGAAGTCCCGCGCTCTCCATCCCCCCTAACCCCCCTTGGAAAGGGGGGAGGGGGAGCGTCGGGATGAAAGCCTGGGCCCGGATTCGGATACCTTCATAAGCTAAACGTTTATATGCCCTCGACACTTTTAGGAGCATTTTGTTATTATCAATGTCAACACAGGGGGAGGACATCACCTCTGTTTAAACAGCGGTCAGGGTTTCCCAGACTGAAGAATCCCTATAAGTCCCGTAAGGGCAACGTCGGGAGTATGTCAATATAATCCACTCCTTGAAGTGAGTGGATTTTCCCTTTCTTTTTCTTTCTTTTTGTTGCCTTGCTCCACCATCATTCACCATACCAAATTTACAAAAAATAGGCTATATCACTTCAAATATAAAAAATTAAGCCAATGTGATTTGGTGAATTTTTCTGGCACAAAGCTATCTATGTGGTACTTATGCAATTTCTCAAAAACTTTTCTACACTTTCTTGAGCAGGGGAGTGGAGGAGTACGTAGGTCAGTTGAATGCTAATTTCCTAGAAAAAAGTAAACATAAGAATAATTAACACGTTCCTTGTTAATAATTATCAAAAAGGTTCCGTGCGTCTGTGTTAATTACTTGATAATTGAAGTACCACTTCAATAATGGATAATGGATAATGGATAATTACCTCTCCCTTTTAGGGAGAGGATTGACGCTTTAGGAAAAAATTGATTTCTCTTGGTCGATTGGATATGGCGTTTAGCTAGCGCAAAACTGCGTTAACGCTCCGCGACATATAACGCGTAGCGTCCCGGAGGGAAGGAGACCCGAAGAATGCAGAGCCGCTTCCTCTTACAGAGGAGCTGCGCTAACGCTAACGGCATCCCTCCCTACGGGAAGCTCCGCTTTTCATGTCGCGCAGCGTTAACGTAGTTATGCGTAGCAAAACGACCGCTTTTGCCCCTATCCAAGGGGAGGCTTTAAACCTGAATTATTTAATTATTTAATTATTTAATTGTTTCGGTAAGAATAGCATTAATGCCTCAGACTTCTTGCAGAAGTATGGAAATAGGGAATAGGGAATAGGGGGATAAAATTGTTTATTTCATGTCTTAAACTGATTTAATTAAAACTTTTGCAAGAGGTCTATATTCAATAATTAATAATTAATTATTACCTCTTCTGTAATAGAAGGATTGGTTAATTTAATACACAAATTTTGAATTTTAGGGAATCATAAAAAGAGAACACAGAAGCAGGAATAAAAAAATACTTTACCTCATTCATTAATGTTATAACCGATATATTTTATACTTTTTAGAGATTTAAAATATTAAAATATTAAAATATTAAAATATTTATTTATCTGTTCTAATTATCTGAAAGTTACAAATATAGCTACACAGAATATTTAAGGTAAATTGAAGTACCTTGAAGTACCTTGAATCTAGTACATCTACAAAATTCTTTTACTGGATTTATATTACTTGACTTGACAAGTTTACCATCTACTCACTCTATAGATTTTCTGGCAGCAATTAAGCAAAGAATGCTGTTTTCAATAATGGATAATTACCGAAAAATTTTGGTTTAAAGCCTCCCCTTGGATAGGGGATAATAAATAAAAATTTTCCTTTTAGTCAATCCTATCAGTTTCAAGGAGAGGTAATTATTAATTAGGGTTTGCTGAAAAAGTTTTTTTGGTAGGGGGAGGAGTCAGTCCTCAGTCCTCAGTCCTCAGAATTTACGGGAAGTTTAGAGGAGGGAGTCGGAAGAATGTCCGTTATTTTTTCTGTCAAGTGTGAGCCTTTAATACTAACTTTTTGAGCCTGAGTTACCTAAAAGCTGGCACTTTTTAAATACCATTACAGGCTAAAACCTTGATCTGTAAATACTTTCTGATTTAATCAGCAACCCCTAATTATTCATTATTCATTATTCATTATTCATTATTCGGTAAATATCTATAGGCTATAATAGCAAATAAAAATCACAATTTAATTAATAATAGGGTGCATATATAATCTCTAACTCTACTGATTCAAAGCTATAGTTATTTCAAATAAGAATGAAACACTTTTTTACCGAAAACCCTTTCACAGCAAGAAAACCTCGTATCAATCTAAACTGGAATGACTATAATTTTTCCCTAAAAAAAGCGATTTTTTTATATTATTTACAAATGTTAAAACTTTTCACTACAAATAAAAATCCCATTCTGAAAACTATTAAGCGCTGGTTATTAAAAAACGGCCGAGTATTAATAACAACATCAACCTCCGCTGGTATCGTCATACTTTTGCGCTCATTAGGTCTTTTGCAAACTTGGGAATGGGGACTTTATGATAATTTTTTTCGCTTACGGCCTATAGAACCATTAGACTCTCGTATTGTAATTGTAGAAATTACTGAAGCAGATCTACAAAAGTATGGCCACCCTATTAACGATCAATTACTAGCTGAATTACTGCAAAAGTTACATTCTCTTCAACCTCGCGTTATTGGTTTAGATATATATCGTGATTCACCTCAAGAACCAGGCCATGAAAAAATAGTAACAGCTCTAGAAAATATCCCTAATATAATTGGTATTGAAAAAATAGGAATGGAGAATAGTTTGGGAATCAAAGCTCCTACTATTTTAAATCAAAAACAACAAGTAGGATTCAACAATTTAATTATAGATGCTGATGGAATCATTCGTCGTGGCTTTCTCTATATCTTTCCAGAAAATGACAAATTTCGCGAAAGTTTTCCATTAAAACTTGCTTTAAGTTACCTTAAACGAGAAGAAATTGAACCAAAAGCAGCTAATAAATCTAATGATTTGCAGTTAGGTTTAGGAGTATTTAATCGTTTAAAAATAAATGATGGAGCTTATATTAGAGCTGATGCAGGTGGCTATCAATTTTTAGCAAATCCCAGAAAACAAGGTAGCTTTCATACAGTTACCATGAATGATTTACTCTCTGGGAATATCTCTCCAAAATTATTCAAAGATAAGATTATTCTTATTGGTTATACTGCTTTAAGTGTCAAAGATTTTCACCTCAATTCTTATAGCACTCGTTTATTTACCCCTCCACAAAAAATATCTGGTGTAGAACTACAAGCTAATTTTTTGAGTCAGATTTTGAGTTCAGCACTTGATGGTAGAGCCAATATTAAAGTTTTACCCGAACCTGTAGAATGGCTATTGATTATTGTTTTTTCTTGGATAGGTGCTAATTTAAGCTGGCAATTATTATTACAAAAAAAATCTATTTTAATAACACTATTTATCGGTATTGGTCTTACAGGAATTTCTTATGTTAGCTTTATTTATTATGGTTGGTGGTTGCCGGTAATTCCTTCTATATTTTCTCTTGGTAGTTCTGCTGCTATGATTATGTTTCATCTTGCTCATTTAAAAGAAGAATGGCAGAAATCTACAGAATTTTTACAGTCAATTATTAATGCAATTCCTGACCCGATTTTTGTTAAAGATAAATATCATCGTCGCATTGTTTTGAATGAAGCTTATGGTAAATTTATTGGCTACCCTGTAGAAAACTTACTAATTAAAACAGACTATGAATTATTTCCTCCCAATGAAGCTAATGTATTTTGGGAACAAGATGAATTAGTATTTAAAACTAATCAACAACAGGAAAATGAAGAATATTTTACAGATGCTCAGGGAATTACTCATATAATTGCTACTAAAAGAACTCTCCATCAAGATGCAGCAGGAAATTTATTTCTAGTAGGAGTAATTAGAGATATTACTGAACGAAAAAAAATGGAGGAAAACCTGAAAGAAGCAGCAATCAGATTAGAGTTAGATAATGCCAAACTAAAACTATTAGGAGATACTTTACATCATCAAGCTAATCACGATCCTCTCACAGGATTGCCCAACCGTCAGCAATTTTATGAGCGTTTGAGTCAAGCTATTGAGTGGGCAAATTTGAACGATCAAATGGTTGGTTTACTTTTTCTAGACCTTAATGGATTTAAAGCTGTTAATGATAACTTGGGTCATTTTATAGGAGACTTACTATTAAAAGAAGTAGCACAAAGACTTCAAGGGTGCTTAAGAGGAAGTGATACAGTATCTCGACTTGGAGGTGATGAGTTTACTATAATTTTACCAGGTATTCCTGGAAAACTTGGAGCCTCCAAAGTAGCTAACAAAATTCGCCATACAATTAATCAACCTTTTCAACTAGAAAACAATACTTTATCTGTGGGAACCAGTATTGGGATTAGTTTGTATCCTCTTGATGCTGAAGAGATCGATAAGCTAATCAACTGCGCTGATACTGCTATGTACGAAGACAAGAAACAGCATAAAAAATTACTTTAATTCAATAAAGGCTTGATTATATTTCAATGACCATTTAAAATAAAGCTTTAGCACAACATAATTCCTGCGCAATAATACTTAACATTAAAATTTAACTTCCCCGGTGGGAAGTCCCGCGCTCTCCCGTAGGGGAGCGTCGGGAGTATGTCAATATTTATACTATAGTCATTTCTGGAAGTTTCCTGTTTTTGAGCTTGATCAATGAATGTTTCTATAGCTCACTAAATAACTTCGTTCCTATTTAAACTTAACCTTGACTATATTTCTAGGTTGATTAGATGACTCTATGACTATTAATTACCGGATTTGAGTCGGTTAATATTTTGGACATCTCCAAAAAATCAGTACAAATGCGGATTGTATAGTTATATAACAGTGTATATACTGATATATTATAACTAATGAATATTATATTGTGGGCTTACCCTTTAAAGCTACTATTTGTAGCTAAATCTCTATAATCATAAGCCCATCAATGTTAATAAGTAAAAAAAATACTACTTGTCCAGCAAGTAACTTAATTTAGATACTCTTTCTATCTATAAGTTACTATCAGGGAATAACCTCTATGAACGCTCTACTACCTATACAAAAAACTATAACTTTCTTAATCCTCTCTTTCACCTTAAGTATAATACCTAAACAAGTGATGGCAGTACCAGGTATAAGTCATTACCCCACTCAAGTTAACACAGATGTTGATATATCTTGTTTAAATCTATTGTTATATAAATCAAATATTTCTATTGTTTCTAAAATAGCATATACACCAGAATCCGGTGAGAAGAAAGGACAAAAAGGAGAACCGAAAAATGCTGAAGAAGGTGGAGGAGCACGTTGAATTATACAGTGTCTTTATTTTAAGTATTATTATAACAATTATTAGAGTAGTTAAAATATAATCTCTACTTTTAATTAAGATTAGGAGTTTAGAGAGTATTGATTGATAGAACTGCTGGAAAATTTCATATCTAAACAGACTCTTGAAGATTAAATAGAACTTCCTAAGCTACTGAGATAGGTTTTTAAGTTACTTGTATTGGTTTAGTCTAAATCAACCTACCCAAGTATACTGATAGATTATATTTTAATAAAATTTATTTTATATAAATAAATACCATTAAATTTCTGAAACCAAAATAATACACATAATTTCATCCCATAGTTGATTGATTTTTACTAATTAAGTACACTGTTAATTTAAAGTTTGACTATAAGTTTAGGCTGACTATTAGATATCTGGTAAAAAATATATAGACTTTTTGCAAAAGTAGGGAACAGGGAAAAGGGAATAGATTTTGAGTAAAAATGTATAGGAAATGATTTTTTTGCGAGATTTTACAACTCTAGCTTATGGTAAATAAAGGGCAAGTTGACTTGCTAGAGATATCTATTTAGTATTTATGATTTATCAAGTAATTATAGGGGTGTAGGAACGAATTCCAAATCTAATAATTCAGGAATTTCATAGATTCTATTCCTACTTAACCCCCTATCCCAAATCAATTATTACACAACAAGATTGACATACTCCCGACGTTGCAATTACACTACAACGCGGGATTATTCAGTCTGGGAAAACCTGACCGCTGCGCATGACAGAGGTGATGTCCTCCCCCTGTGTTCGTTGAACTTACGCTCAATCACAAGTATTGTAAGAAAATACCTCCTCGAAAGTCAAGGGAAGCGGAACATTTTATTTGTGGAGACGTCTAAAGTATACCCCTGGCTTTCCCATACGACGCTTCCCTCCCCCCTTTCCAATGGGGGTTAGGGGGGATGGAGAGCTTTGACTTCCCCGAAGGGAAGTTAAAAACTGACTCATATTTTTAATCTTTAGTCTTTAGTCGTATGAACCAGTATTCAATCTATAGTCACCTTCAATATACACATCAGCAGGTGGAGTTACTGTAAAATTATCAATATTTGCTTCTAAAAGCTTTTTCTGAGGTTCAGTTAAATCAGGAATTTCTAGCACCTCTTCTACTGTCTCATAAGGAGCATTATCTACGATCATCGCAGCTATAGTAGGGAACATTCCCCGGTATTTCCGAAAGCTTCTTAAAGGACTATTGTTAAGATCGAGCTTCTCTCCACCAATCTCTGCTAATTTTTTGTCTGCCTTGTTAAGCTTTCGAGGTTCTACTGCTAAAATTGATGCTGAAGGCCATGCAGTTAAACTTAAATTACCTGCATAAGCTTGCTGGGATGGTTGCAATCCCAAACAACCTAAACATAAACCCAATATTGCCAATAATAGACCTATTTTTTTCATTATCGTGTTCTCCCAATCTTGATATCCATTAAGATAGTTTTGCCAGTACCCAACTTCATCATAGATTTGTGACTAAAGTGGAACTATTAAAAAAAATGTGCTTAAAACGAGTAATTGTCTCTATTTCTTACATAAATTAAGAGATTTTTGAGCTATATTAATAAACCTCAAAAAATCTGGTTATGCAAAAAATTGGACCTCGGTGGCTCCCGTTTTGCACAAAATGCGTAAAGTTGACCTCGACCAGTTATTTTGGCTTTTTCAGCTCGACACACTGGTTTTTCAAATCTCTTTACCTGTTTAATGCCGAACAACGTGAGCTTCAGAACTGGCCTCGCATCCCAAGGTGTTATGACCTTTCGGGACGTTTACTTTTAAAAAAGTGGGTTGGACTAACCATGTTCGCGACTTGAGTGCTTTGATTAGATTTGTTGTTAGTATTAATCTATCTATTAGGTAGATTTACTAATCAATCGGCTAATAACTAATTACCAATAATTTACTCTACAACACTTCGAGCAAACTTTGAACAAACATTGATATAGTAATTTTTCTCATCCTAATAACTGTCCTAAGTTATCTATTATGTTGTCATAGCCAAGACTGATTCATAAAATTGAGTCCTTCGGAGTCAGTTTTTATTAGCTCCTACTTATACAATTTCTCAAAAATCTTGCTATGTCTGATTGAGTGGGGAGTGTGGGTAGGGACTAAGGATGGTTACTCCCTACAAAATAAGAATAATAAACATTAAGTTGCCTGCTAATTAGCTAAAAAAGTTATTTTTATTGTGTTAATTACTTAATAACTGAAGTGTTACGTTTGTATAGCATTACTTTGAGGAATTGGTATTACACATTTTTTAGTTATACACACTATATTTGGTGTAGCACTGTAATTTTTACTCAGATTACTTAGTGTTTTTATGTAATTTATAGTTAAATTGAAAATCTATTCTTACCTATTGATTATGGTACTAAAATTCAATTAAAACAAATTTTTATTTTCTTGAGACAATAACTCTTTGCCCAAAAAATTTTTAAGATGGTTAAAAGTACCGGCATAAGTTATGGTGGGACTATCATAACCTTTGAGATTTACCTTATATTGCTTAAATGTTTCATCAACATTTTCTAGTTCAGATATATACTTATAAGTTTCTTCTCCCAAAGCTATATCCATACGAATTTCTTTAGTAGATGATTCGAGACGAAATGCTGCATTAACAGTATCCCCCAAAGCAGTATAATCTGAGCGTTCACTACTACCAGCATTACCTACCATGGCATAACCTGTATTTATTCCGGCTCCCACTCTTAAAGGAAAAGGTAAAGGATAGGTATTACTTAATTCCTCAGTCACTTCATATAAATCTATAAGAGCCTGAAAAATACGGAGCATTTCTGTGCTGTTTACTCCTTCAGCTCCATGAAACCAAACAGCCATAATTGCATCACCAATATACTTATCTACCCAACTTCCATTATTCCTAATAATATCTCCTGCTTGCCTAAACCAACTACCAATAACTTCAGAAAGTACCCTCTCATCCAATTTTCTAGTTAGAACTGTAAAATCTCGGATATCCATTACCATCACCGAAATTAAGCGACGAACGTTTAAGGTGGCTGTAAAGTCCTGAGAATCAATATCTATCCCAGATTCTATATCCATTTTCAGGTCAGGGGAACGAAATTCTAATTCTGTTTGACCAAATAGTAAATAATCTGCATCTTTTAAAGTAACAGGAATGCTAACACGACGGCCATTTACAAAAGAACCATTACGACTACCTAAATCAATCAGATAAAAATCACCCGTATCCATCTGCTGTATCATAGCATGGTTGCGGGATATCCATTTATCAGTTAGGACAAAAGCATTATCTTTACCTCTACCAATAGTCCAAAAATTATTTCCCACTAGAGGTAGGTAGCGATCGCCTGCTTCAGTGCGAAGCACCAGATGAGGAGGTTGCAAAGTCACGATAGTAGTAATCATGGTAACACAAGCTCTTAACTTGTGCGAATTCTCTTTTGGTCAGCACTAACTTATCAGTAATAGTTCATAAAAATATAGTCAAATATGACATATTCTCCTACATTGCAGGTGTTACTCTGACTGGATGAACTACAACACCACGCCAGTTGCTTCAAGTCGGGAAACCCGCCCAACGCACTGGCTTCTCTATCCCATGGTCAAAGACATTTGGGACTGCTTTTCTCATAATATTCAAAGAACCATTAACATCAGCATTGATTAATCCAATGCTTGCAGTACGATACAAACCTCTTTGTCTTGATGCAGTCGCTCATGGGGGGGACCCCCAAGACCGCGCTGCATCGCTTTACTCTTTTTCCTGAAAAGGTGACTTGATTTTTTTGGTCTTTCTTGTATACAGGAATTAAATCATTATCTATAAAACTTGATGCGGAGGTTAATAGATTCTTCTGTAATAATTACATCTATCCCTACCATTTTGGCTTTATAAGATAACATTTCTATTAACTTATTATAGGGAACAGATACAAAGTGCGTGATTATTTCTTTTCCCTAAGTTTATCTTCTGCTTCCACTCTTCATTGTGCCCTATTATCAATGTTCCTATTTTTTGATTAATGAGAGTATCAATAATCAAACGGGATGCAATACGCAAGATAATCGTTGATTTTAAATTCTCTTTTATTGCAAAGCTTTTTCAGTCTATTACTCGATCTATTTCCCTGGAGTTGAGATTGTAGGCAGCTTTTAATTTTGTTGTAGTATTGGTTTATAGATTTTAACGGTCTGCCATTTATCAAGAGCGGTTTGATTCCGGCTTGATTAAAAGTTAATGTAGCTAAGTTGTTTAATCCTATATCAATACTAGCGCAGCGTTTTTTTTCTAGCTCGTATTGTTTTTCGCATTTCTCATAAATGACCTCTATTACATAATGGTTAAGTCTAGGGACGAGACGAACTTGTTTTATTTGTGAAGTAGGTACTAATGTTTTTAGATAAATTTCTGTCTTACTAGGATTAATAATTCCTTGTTTTAATTGTTTTTTGCTAATGGCCTGAAGCGTATAAACTACAATATTTCTTCCTGTTATTTTATTTTTATATCTAGGAAGACGAGGACGAGCATTAAACAATGATTGGTTCTGTTTATAGACTTCATTCGCTGCTAAAAAACTTTTCCAGTTTCTATCTAGTATCATCAAGATTTGTTGAGATACTTTAGCTGGCATTGCTTGATAATCTGCTTGAGTAGAAAGTGTTTTTTGCAGGTCGTAATAGGAATTATTTGTTTTTTCAAATATCCAAGATTGACGAACTAAATAATTAGCATAATTATAGAGATTTTTCGACAAGAAACATAGTCGGTCAATTTCAGGATAAAACCGATGATTTTTCTGAATAATATGTCTCTCAACTAATCTCATAAATCTCAGTAGTTAAAATTCTATTAGGATGGGAGGATTTAGGAATTTTTATAATTATTTAGTCTGGAATTCTTAGGCAATTTCATTATACTATTAAACTTCTGCTCGAGAGTTATTAAATTTTGTCAAATATTTAATATTTAGTAGCCCTTTAGTACAAATTTCAGGAAGATATTTGACACCACTTGACTATATATGACTATATTTGTGTATAACATTTATTATACACTGATTGACCCTAAAATAGCACAGATATGACTGTATTATCACTCTGGTATTTTTCTACTGCACCGTTCTTAGAATCCTACAACTATCTGTAAAAATCTATGATTTTCGTTTTTAGTCTGTTCTATTCCTTATTCCACTGGAAACTTCAGCGTCAGTCCACAAGCTGTCACGGTGGAACTGAGCGCCGTAGAGAGATTATTTATAGATAATACCAGATTATAGACAATAGTTAAAAGCCGCATCTAAAATTTTGTCTTAGGCCACAAAAGCAGCTAACAAAAACAGACTGTCTACCACAATTGTACTCAATACTGCTCCCCCAAATGCCCACCAGTATAATTTTTGAGACTGCAAAGGTACAAGACCAAAAAGTAACAGAATCCCCACCAATACAATAATCCAAGTTATGCCCCAAGAAGTAAGCACTTGAGTTAAAGCACCTTGAAATACTTCTAAAACCATTTCCGATTCAACTATCATTAAACTCCGCCAATAAGAAATCAGGCCAGTTATATAGAAATATCCATCTGTAAGTGCTGTACCTAGTAGAGAGCCTAAATAAAAACAGTTCCCTACCATTTCTCGATTCTGGCTTAAACACCATAATGCCCAAGGTACAAACATTGCTTCTATTGGTAAATGGAGAAATGGTTCCTGTCGTAGCCAACCCCAGTATATCGAACCTGTGAACCAACTCCAAGTAAATCCTAATAATAGATCGCCCCATAAATTAGTTACTCTGTTTCTGAGCAATTTTAAACTTAGCCATAACCAAAAGCCTGTCATAGCTAAACTTAACCAAGGTAGTTGACGTACCATTGGAGCTTGAAAAAATACTGGTACTGTGACTAGAAAAATGGCTGCACTAAATACAGCCCACTTTTGGCTGATTTTTATTTTTTCTAACACAAAAGCAAAAAAAATTTTTTCCGGCTCTTCTGGAAAAAAATTTACTATAATAGCAAAAAAAGTATTGTTAAACAAGGTAATTTTTAATATTTTTACTTAACTTTATTTTATTTAATATATCATAGGTTTTATCCCCTCCTAGGGCATATTTAATATTATATTCTTTTCCTTATCCCCATAGGGGGTATTTTTTAGAAATAGTTAAGAACTCACAATTGCTCTCGGAAATCAAGGGGCCTCATTTCAGTTATCAGTTATCAGTACCTCAGCAATAAGGAGGTTTGAAATACGTATGGCGAACATTTTTTTCGTTTTCTTAAAAGGCTATGCTTTATAAAGGTCTTTCTTCAAATCAAACTTGACAAAAGAAAGAAATTATGTTCTTACTATTCAATGGATATTTCGGGAAAGTAAACGTATTTAACTAGAGGCTTTTTTCCCCATCCCCCTCCTGGGAGCAGGGGTAATTCTTTGTCGTCAGAAAATATTTACAACCCGATATTTTTTAAAATCCTGTACTTCCAACACTTCCCATACTTCCCACACTCCCCACACTCCCCACTTCCCCATCTCCTTCTTCACAAAAGGGTTTGAGGAGTTCCTGATCAGGGATAGCTTAAAAAGGGAGACTATTGACATTACTTTTTAGTCAGGGTGAAAACAGCAAAAAGTAACTAAATTAATGATGGTATAATGAATTTTATGATTCTAGGAAAACGCTACTTGATGAAATTCTTATGTGCAGTCATTGTCAGCACTCTAATTTTTATCTCTCTAGAAAAAGTAGGCCAATCATTACCATCTGAACCGATAGTCGCCTCTGAACAATTGACTATTTTTCAGGCAGTTATTCTCGGAATGGTACAAGGGTTGACAGAATTTATACCGATTAGTAGCACCGCTCACCTAAAGATTGTCCCTGTAGCTCTGGGTTGGGGAGACCCTGGTGTGGCTTTTACTGCAGTTATTCAATTAGGTAGTATTGTTTCAGTAGTCTGGTATTTCTGGAATGACTTGACAAAAATTACAGTTGGTGCATATAAGTCTATAATTACGTCAGACTACCAGTCACCAGATTTTAGAATGGCAATTGGTATAGGATTGGGAACTATACCAATAGTATTTTTTGGCTTGCTGATTAAAGTATTTATTCCAGATTTTGATAACTCTCCTCTGCGGAGTACACTAGCGATCGCCATAGCTTCAATAGTTATGGCTTTATTATTAGGTATGGCAGAACGAATTGGTAGCCGGAAACGTAACTTTGAAGAATTAGATGTCAAGGATGGTATACTAATGGGGCTGGCTCAAGCATTGGCATTAGTTCCTGGAGTATCTCGCTCTGGCTCAACTATTACAGGGGGGCTATTTATGGGACTAGAAAGAGCCACAGCAGCACGATTTTCTTTTTTATTGGGTCTTCCGGCAATTACTTTAGCAGGGTTAGTTGAATTGAAAACTCTTTTAGATGAAGGGTTTGGAGGTGTGGGTTTTGTTCCAACTATTACTGGAGTTGTTTCTGCTATTATTTTTTCCTATGTTGCAATTGCTTGGTTGATTAAATATTTACAAACTCAGGATACTTGGATATTTGTTTGGTATAGATTGGCTTTTGGAGTATTAATCTTAGTGGCGATCGCTACTGGTGTAGTGCAGAATGTGTAGCACTTAATAACTAATAATTAACAATTAATTACTAGGGTTTGCTGAAAAAAGCAGACTGTGGGGAGAAAGAGAAAGTAGGAGAAATAATTGGATAACAAGTATATTAAGAGTGCAAAAAGTTATTTAACAGCATAAACAATTATCCCAATTATTATGAAAGAAAGGGAGTAGATGGTAGTCAGTAACAATAGAGTATAAAAATTGGTACGATTATATTTTCTGTTATTCTTGATTTAAAACTAAAAAAAATCTTGATGTAGGAGTTTGGCAAACAAACCCCTACCTAGAGACAAACAAAGCTACAAAAAGCCTAAAAACTTAGGACATTGCTTGAATAATATAGTCAAAATAAGGAGCAGCTTCCTTAGCATCTTCTTCATCAAGTAAAGCAAGACTTGCTTCCTTTAGACAACGAATTGACTCTGCCATTCCAGGAACAGGTACACCAAGGGAGTTGTACATTTCCCGAACACCTATCAAACCAATACTTTCAATCGGATCTTTATCTCCAGCTAATACTCCATAAGTAATCAAACGCAGGTACCAACCATAATCTCGGAGACACAAAGCACGCTCGCGCTGCCCAAAAGCATTACCACCAGGGGCAATAAAATCTGGACGTCTGCGCCACAACTCTTGACTAGCTTTGTCCACAATTTTTTTCTCATTTTCAGAAAGCACGCTAGCAATTTTGACACGCTGCGTACCTGTTTTCAAAAAACTATTTATGGCTTGAAGTTCCCCACTACTGGGGTAACGTAATTCATCGTCTGCTTTAAGAATAACTTGGCTAACTACACTCATAATTATCGAAAATTTTCAGGGTTATATTTGATTTTAACTATTGATAGTCCTAAAATAATTATTTAAAGGGAAAAGGAAAAGTTTCTCAGATAAAATTAACTTAGTGAATAGTAAGTATAAAGAACTGGCCACATTAGTTTGGCAACAAGGTCAGCTAGTAGAAATAAGCATCACAGATTTAACAGATAGTGGTGATGGAGTAGGTCGCTATGATGAAAAAGTGGTATTTGTATCTGATACAGTTCCTGGCGATCGCCTCATTGTTAGACTCACAAGAGTTAAGCCTAAATATGCTTATGGGAAGCTACATCAATTTTTAGAAAAATCTGACTACCGTATCAAACCTTATTGTATTGTTGCTGATAAATGTGGTGGGTGTCAATGGCAACATATTCATTATGAATATCAGCTTCAAGCAAAACAAAATCAAGTTATTCAAGCTTTAGAAAGAATAGGGAAGTTAAAGTTACCAAAAGTTGAGCCTACTTTAGCATCTCCATCACCTTTTGGATATCGCAACAAAGTTACATATCCTCTGAGTATTTCTAGTAAAGGTGAGGTGAGAGCAGGTTATTATCAAAAAGGTAGTCATCAATTGATTAATCTGAATCAATGTCCGATTCAAGACCAACGTTTTAACCCTTTGCTAAAAGAGATAAAACAGGATATTACTAGGCAAGAATGGAAAATATATGATGAAAATAAACATACAGGTATTTTACGTCATTTATCTTTGAGGATAGGCGAAAAAATAGGGGAAATTTTATTAACTTTGGTGGTGAATGGGAGTCAAGAAAAGCCAGAAGAGTTATTACCTGGTATTACAGTTCAAGCTAAAAAATGGCTGGAATATTATTCTCAATTAGTGGGTGTTTGTTTGAACTATAATTCTCAGGCGACAAATACTATTTTTGGTCAACAAACTGTTTGTGTTGCTGGTAAGTCTTATGTGCGGGAAAAGTTTCATGGTTTAGAATTTCAATTGACTCCTAATACTTTTTTTCAAGTAAATACAAAAGCTGCTGAAAAGTTAATAGAAATAATTATTCAAGAGTTGGGTTTGAGTGGTTCAGAGATTATTGTTGATGCTTATTGTGGAGTAGGTACTTTCACTTTACCTCTGGCAAAATATTTACAGCAAGTTAATATTAGTAATAATGACTTTGTAGATATAGCAACAGAAGATTTGTCAGAAATCGGACTGAGAAAAAGTATGGTCATTGGTTTAGAAGTGCAACGAGTGGCCATTCAGCAAGCTAGACATAATGCTGAAATTAATCACTTGACAAATGTACGTTTTTATGATGGAAAAGTTGAGAGTTTGTTGCCTGATTTGGAGGTCAAACCAGATGTAGTTTTGTTAGACCCACCGAGGAAAGGTTGCGATCGCTCTGTTTTAGAGACTTTGCTGGAAATTTTACCTGAGCGTATCGTTTATATTAGTTGTAAACCTACTACCTTGGCTCGTGATTTAAACATTTTGTGTTCTACAGGTAAGTATTATTTGAGCAAGGTACAACCGGCAGACTTTTTTCCTCAAACTGCTCATGTTGAGTGCGCTGCATTTTTGGTAAAGAGGGAACAGGATAAAATAATTAATAATTAATAATGGCTTTGTTGTATGAAAACTTATGGATTCCGCACAATAGGCAAGCATATGTACTTCATACTTCTACAACTAATGAATTTAGAATGAGCGAATCAGCGAATTTAGAATGGCTTTGTTGTATGAAAACTTATGGCATCGCACAATAGCCTAGCATATGTACTTCATACTACTACAACTATTGTCCAATAGATCAATCAATTATCTTCGGTATTAAAAAAAAAGGCTGAAACTTATACCTGTAAAGGCTTTCAGCTATTTAACTATTGGCCAATAAATGAATAAAGCATCAATCTTTGATATAAAAAGGCTGAAACTTATACCTGTAAAGGCTTTCAGCTATTTAACTATTGGCCAATAAATGAATAAAGCATCAATCTTTGATATAAAAAGGCTGAAACTTATACCTGTAAAGGCTTTCAGTCATTTAACTATTGGCCAATAAATGAATAAAGCATCAATAATCTGAAAGAGGGTGATATAGCACTACGCAAATAGGTTAGGACGTTTATAAATGCTCAAACGAGCGTCAGGGATTATTTTTGAATGCATGAATTTTGAATTTTGACTTCCGGGCAGCGGCACTAGGTTCACCTTTCATGTCGGCTTTGGCAACCGAAAAGCGGAACGGATGTTAAGAAGGCTATTACAACAAAGCCATTAATAATTAATAGTGGATAATGAAAACTATCTTTAATTATCAATTATTGATTAATAAAACTGGAGAGTACAAAGTTCTTCTAAAAAACGATTTACTTATCTGACAGAAAAAATTACTGGTAAAGGCTTACAGCATATATAGCTGTGAATAGAGAGTTTCTAACTAAGAGAGCGCTGATAGCCATGGCTAGCCATGGCTATTCTAAGAACTTTGTACTGTCTAGTATTGACATCCTCCCGACGCTGCTCTGCGAGAGAGCGCGGGATTCCCATCCATCACTCGAACAGACATACGCTGAAGGAACGACTCAGGGCGGGTTGACACCTCACTGGAAAATGCTGGCTTGCCAGTCTAACGTTTCCTCCGTGTCCGTTTAACGTCTCCGTTAGCGAAGCTCCTCCGAAGGAGGCGTGCCCCTCAGCGACGGGACTTGAAAAAAACAATTAATATCTCAACCTTGGTTTTTAGTTGAGTTTTCGTATTTTAACATACTTATCTGTAAAAGCGCTCTTATTGATTGGTTTTCATGCCCTAGCTCCCCTCCCCCCTTTCAAAGCTATGCTTTATAAACATCTTTCTCTTTTCATAAAACTTGACAACATAGAGGAGTTATGTTTAAGTCTTGAATCGGCTTTTTCAGGAGAAAAGAGTATTTTTCAATACACTTTTTTATGAATGTAGACAGAATTCTTCCTCCCCCTCCTCCCCNTCGGCAGATCGTAAAGTAGTCCCAAACGCTATTAGCAATGGGATAGAGGGTGTTGTAGTTCATCCAAGATTAATTAATTTGGTCTGAACTGAATATTAGAATATTTTTCTATATATTTAGAAACTATATTTATTCTTAGGTAACGAGTGACAAAGTTACCTTTTTATTATATACTGACTATTGTCCAACAGTTGAGGGAAAAATCATGGGTACTCGAGAAGCGTCTTTGTTATTAGGTATCTCTCGTCAACGTCTGCTAGTTTTATTGGCTCAAGGAAGAGTCCAAGATGCTGAAAAAAATGGTAGATTCTGGGAAATCCCAGTTTCCGAGAATGGAATGCCTGTAATCATTCCCGCTCGGCGCGGTCCGAAAGGTATCTGGCACAAGGAAAAACCCAAGGAACCTAAAATGATTCATGTTAATCAAAGCAAGATTAAAGGTAATAAGGGTAAGTCTCCAGAGGAATTGGAACCCGTCCTTTCTGTGAAGGACGGCGATCGTAACGATTATGGTTATGAGTTATATATTCCAGGTCCTTGCCAAATCGTCTATGAACCTTACAAACCAGCAAAATGTGGCGCTCACTTGTGGATTAATACTTATGAGCCAGTGGAATTTATACATAATGAATTTTCATCAGATCCTGCAAGACAGCCTAGCAAACAACTTTTTATATATGTATAGTTTGTTTCTATAGGCAGTAGATCATCACAAAAGAATATTTATTTGCACCCTTCACTTAACTGACAATAACTTCAGCACGTTTTGTGGTTTTTAGTTGTGGGAAATTGCAGCAGTATTAGGGTTGAAAGTTTTTCCCTTTCTAATTTTTCAAGTCTCTTCATATCAGCCATCAGATAAATAGTAATAAAAGAAATTCTTGAGATTTTGATTACAAAGTTGGTGAGTAAAAGACAACTAATCATGGCAGTATAATCTAACGGCTAAATAATCTTGGAAATCCGATTTGATTTGCCAAACTTTTTCTATCCAATTCATCTCATCCTCATTGATCACTTCTACTATCTTTAATTTCCTCACGGGGTGACAAACCTAATAAAAAAAAGGTTGAAAAATAGGCTTTGCTAAAATGTAATGGTCAAATCAATTCACGCATTAAAAATTATTAATTCGCTCATTATAACCTCTGCCTGTTTGCGTAGCATTCCCCACGAAAGTCAGAGGCTAGAAATCAGGAAAATATTTTTGATTTTTTCATTCTCAAGAACGAGAAAAAGAATCCTTAATTAAACAATTATTGACATTAAGGAATGAACCCAAAATTTTGAACTTTGAATGCGCGAATTTTGAATTCAAAAAATGGTCAATAGCTGAAGGTAATATCATAAAAATATACTTTTTTCGTGTTTTACTTAATCTAAAAATCATTACCAATCAGCAACGCCGAAAAATACTCCCATACCCGATCTCCCTTACTCCCCTACTCCCCTGCTCCTTTCCAGTATAGCAGCAACTAAAGACAATGCTACTATTGGAGCTGTAACCGCTCTGAGTATACGCTTACCAAGAGAAACAACTTGAAAACCTGTAGCGATCGCTGCTTCTATTTCCCCATCAGTCCAACCACCTTCAGGACCTGTAGCAATTACAATTGACTCCAGTTTTGAATTATCCAATAAACTCTCCAGTAAAAGCGGATAACTATTACGAGCAACACATATATACTTATGATAATTAGTAGACAAATTTTCGTTCTCAAATAATGATAAAGCTACAGAATATTCCACAGTTTCTCTAATTTTTGGAACTACTTGACGCTCTGATTGTTCTGCAGCTTCAGTAGCAATTTTATGCCACCTTTTTAACTTTTGCGGACTAGGTTGAAGCAAAGTTCTAGAACTAATAACTGGCAAAATTTGAGTTACTCCTAATTCCGTACTTTGTCGCACAACTTCATCAAAATTATTTCCTTTAGGTAAAGCACAAATTAGAATTACTTTTATTGGTAATTCATTTTGAATCAAAATTTCTTGTTCTAAAACAGCAGTTAATCCAGTTTTTCCAGAAATATCTAGTGTTAGTTTAGCTAACCACCATTTACCCTCACCATCCATTACAATAAATTTTTCCCCCACCTCCAGTCGTAAAACTCGCCGTAAATAATGATCTTGTTCAACAGTTAGAAAAACCTTTTCTCTATTAATTTGGTGGGAAGCGATCGCTAATCTTTGTAAATCAGCCATTCTTGAAAAAATCTAATAGTTACAATCTGCTCGACTTTCCATCATTCCTCTGATGTAAAGACAGTCATTTCAGTTATCAGTTATCAGTACTTCTGGCCCTCACCATTGGGATTGAAATAATTAACCAAATATTTTCTCTTTTGGGAGATTGGATATGCTGGGGGTTAGGGGGGATGGAGAGCGCGGGACTTCCCGCCAGGAAAGTTAAAAAGAAGAGGCAAGAGACGTAATTTTTTGGTAAAAAACTCTTGATATGTGGGATAATTTTTTTCTCATTATTAAGATTAAATCAGAATTAAAGCTAGCATTCTCTAAACAAATCGAAATAGCAACAAACCCATTTCCATTTATCTGTTTACTTTTAAAGTATTTTACGGCTGATGTTTAGTTTGATCATAATCTTCAAGTATTCTTGAAGTTGCTTTTTATCATAGTTAAGATAGCTAATTTTCATTAACTACAAAGTGTCTATTTTTCCAATTACATTAGTTTCATTTATTAGTTCCTTAAATACTTTACAATACCAAAACATTTCTACAAAAACTTATCCCACAGACTTATTTTCAGATATGCAGCTTTTTTTGTGAATTACGAAAACACATTTGCTATTTATAGTAAATGTCGGTAGTAGTGCATTGTAATAGTCCTGAATTGTAATTAATTTTTGTTACCAAATAATTCAGGTCTAAAGCCTCTCCTTTTAAGGAGAAAAAAGCGGTCGGCAAGCGGAGCATCACCTTAGGATGGGATGGATGGATTTCCCGCTCTTGCAGAGTCGCTGCTTCTTTCAGAGAAGCTCACTCTTTCAGAGGAGCTGGATCTTTCTACGGTAGCTCTCGCTAACGCTAACGCTAACGCCATATCCAATCGACCAAGAGAAGAAAAAAAATCATTTTGCTCAATCCTCTTCATTTTAAGGAAAGGTAATTATTAATTATTAATTATTAATTATTGAAGACGCATAGCAGTTGGAGAGCATCTTGCTCCCCTACTAGACATTGCTTATCCCTATTTACCATTACGTGAGCAGGACTATCCAAAAGTCTTCAGATATAATTTGATTAATGGTTGAGCATTTTACTTTGATTTTTCAATACTGCTTTATGACTTCCCGATTGTCCGAAGCTAATGGCTGAAAGCTGACGACTGAATGCTTACCTAAAAATTAGTTTCATCAGTAGTAGTTAAGCTTTCATTTTTCCTAATTTTTTCCAGGTATTCTGCAATTGCTTCAGTTGCTAATTGAACTACTGGTTTACCCTGACGCTTAGACTCCTCTTTTAACTTAGTATAAATTTCATCCCTCACACTAACCCGATGTCGCATTTTGCTGGTATCTTTAGGTTGTTCCGGAGGTGCTACAGGTTGACTCGTCTCTTGACCCAAAGTCGTAGGTGCTGTAGGTGCTACAGATTGACTCGCCTCTTGACCCAAAGTCGTAGGTGCTGTAGGTGCTACAGATTGACTCGCCTCTTGACCCAAAGTCGTAGGTGCTGTAGGTGCTACAGATTGACTCGCCTCTTGACCCAAAGTCGTAGGTGCTGTAGGTGCTACAGATTGACCCGCCTCTTGACCCAAAGTCGTAGGTGCTGTAGGTGCTACAGATTGACCCGCCTCTTGACCCAAAGTCGTAGGTGCTGTAGGTGCTACAGGTTGACTCGTCTCTTGACCCAAAGTCGTAGGTGCTGTAGGTGCTACAGATTGACTCGTCTCTTGACCCAAAGTCGTAGGTGTAGGTGTTATTGTATTAGCGTCACTGCTAAAAATCTGAGTTTCTAGAGTTTGATGAGTCTTTAGAGGTTGAACTTCAGTAGTTGTTGGTGGAGTAGTTGTTGTCGTTTCAGTCACAGTAGTTGATGGAGTTACTAATGTACTACTATTATCAACATTAGCGGGTGAAGTTACCGGAGAATCAATAGGAGTCATTTCCTGATTATTGTCCAGACTTGCACTTACCACTTCTTCTTGAGGTTGAGTTTCTGAAGTTGTCTCAGTAACATCTTGAACTGCTGGAACATTGTTTTCAGAATTGATTGAGGTCAAACTTGGATTGTTAATATCTGTATTCATCGAGAAACTAGATTCATAGTTGGTTACAAACTTTCGGATGGCTTCAATACCGACACGATTACAGAAATCACCGAAACTCTCATCTGGTTGCCGTTGTTGCTTGAAATAAATAAACATTCGCTCCAACTCAACTTCCAGATTATTGATATGCAGTTTGTCGGTATAAGGTTTTGCCAGTCGTGTTTGGTTGGGCGAACCTCCTAACCAAATCTGATAAGCATTAGTAGCACTACCGACAAATCCTAATTCCGCCATATAGGGTCTAGCACAGCCATTTGGACATCCTGTCATTCTAATTACAGGATGCTCCTGTCCTAGTCCCACCTTGTCCAACAATAACCTAATTTGTCCCAGTATGCCAGGCAAGGCCCTTTCTGATTCTGTCATTGCTAGTCCACAAGTAGGAAAAGCCGGACAGGCCATGCTGTAGCGTACCAAAGGGTCAATATCTTTTTCTTGGCTAATACCATGCTGAGTGAGGATTTGTTCTATTGCTTTTTGCTGTCGTGGTTGAATTTCATAGAGAATAATATTGTGATTAGCTGTTAAAAGCATAGGTAGCTTAAACAAACTAACTATTTTTCGCAGAGCTGTTTTTAGTTGAAATGAACCTTCATCTTTAACACGGCCATTTTCGACAGAAATTCCTAAAAAAAGCTTTCCATCTCCCTGTTCATGCCATCCCAGAAAGTCCAAATATTTCCATTCTGGTAGAGGTTTGAAGGGAGCAATGGGTTTACCAAAATATTCTACCAACTTGGCCTTAAATTTTTCTACTCCCCAGTCATGGAGTAAATATTTCATTCTCGCAAGGCGACGGTTACTGCGATCGCCATAATCTCTTTGAGTAGCTACTATAGCCTTAATCAAATCAAATATATCTTCTTTAGTAACATATCCAATTTCTTGAGCTAAACAAGGGAAAGTTTCTTCCTTTTTATGAGTACGACCTAGACCACCACCTGCTAGAACATTAAATCCTTCTAATTCTCCTGCTTCATTGGTAATTACAACCAGACTAACATCCTGAGTATATAGGTCTATGGAGTTATCTCCAGGAACTGTAACAGCGCACTTAAATTTTCTTGGCATATAGTGAGTACCATAAATAGGTTCTTCACTATCTGGGAAGATTGTGCCATTACTATTGTGCACTCTTGCAGCTTTTACTTCAGGAGATTCTTCTACACTAATGGCTTTTTCTCCATCAAGCCAAATTTCGTAATATGCTCCTGTTTGTGGTGCTAATAAATCTGCTATTTTATTAGCATACTCTTTAGCATATTCGTATTCTGGACGGTTTTTGTAGGGAGCTGGTGGAGACATAATATTTCTGTTTAAATCTCCACAAGCACCTAATGTCGAACCCATACTCTTTATTATGGATGATATGACTGTTTTTAAATTTTTCTTTAATACTCCATGTAACTGAAAACCTTGTCTAGTTGTGACACGAAGTGTTCCATTTCCATACTCATGAGACAAACTATTTAAGGTGAGAAAAAGTTGTGGCGGAATCAACCCACCCGGATTCCGGGTGCGCAGCATCATTTGATAATCTTTCTCTTGCCCTATTACTCTATTATCTCTGTTATGTTGTTGATAAGAACCATGGAATTTTAGTATTTGAACAGCTTCTTCAGTGAAGTGAGTTGTATCTTCCAGTAGTTGAGTTGCTAGGGGTTCCCGCAAGAAATTACTATTTTCTTTTATGCCTTCTAGCTTAGAAGGTTTTTGTTCCTTAGATTTAGGTGTTAAAATTTGAGATTCGGTTATCATTGGTGAAAGTGCAAATTGCTACTATTTTATCGGTTCTGTATAGTTACTGCTTTAATATTGCTTATCTGTCACAATTAGGAACTTAATTTTTAGGAACTTAATTTTTGCTTGATTTTATTTCTTGATAATTTGCTTGATCTTTGTTCTTAACTAATCTCTTGATTTTAGAATTTACAATAATTTAGCATTACTATACCAATTCTCATTAGTTTTTCATTATACTCTCATACATCCGTACTTTGTCAACCTCTTCTAAATTTGTAGGTTTACTTTTTTTCACTATAAAAATTATATATACTGGTTAATTTTACTTTATTTTATAATGTCTATAATTTATCATAGTAACTAACAGATTTTATAATAAAAATGCCTATTTCACTAATGTACGAAGAAGAAAATTATGTAGTCTTAGAGCCAAATCAACCAGAGCAATTTATGACTGCCATAGAACTACTAGAAAAATTACGTGCTGTTCTAGCTCAACAACAAGATAATTTACCTAGAGATTTACAACAATTATCTTCCCTAGATGCTCAAGCTCAAAAACTAAGAGATACCTATTGTGAATATGAATTTACTCCTGGCAAATTTATACAATGGTATGTAGTCCGCCTGGAAAAGTAGGTTTCAAACTCCTAAATTTTTTTATAGACAGGAAAAAAGTAAACTTGGTGGAATTTTTCAATCTCCAAAATATGATTTTTATTTTTAATTTAAAAATTATATTTTTTCTAATTATGGAGTAGTTATCAGAGCAACATCAATTTTTCCTTCTATAGGTTGACTTACTTCTGCCTGCAAATTTGGTCCAAAAAAAGATGATAATTTATCTTGTTTTTGTTGCCAAGTGTCTAAGGCAATTAATGAAGAATCAAATTCAAGAACTAAGGCATAAGCACCATTTATTGCTATTTCCCTTAATCCTTTGAGTACAGGTCTTTCCTCGTTTGTAGGACTTAAACCCAAGCGTTCAAGAGATTCTTCTAAGTGCACTTTTTGGCCATATCTATAGCGAGTCACATCTTGACGTACTTGATTTTGAGTAGGAGTAGCCTGTTTTTCCCTAAGAGTTAGAACTTCTTCAGTAGTTGGTTGAGTAAAAGGTACTGGTTCAAGTTCGGCAGCTTTAAGAGCAAGTCCTCCTAGAAGTATAGGAATTCCATAAAAGAATCCTGCTAAGTTAAGTGTTGGATTATTGGTAAAGTAAGCTGCTGTTCCAATCACAGAAATAATTCCACCTAAAACTAATCCTACTGTCGCTAATGAAATTTGGCGTAGCATATCATTAATTATGTAAACCTATCAATTATAGATACTTAATTTTTTGTTTGAGCTATAAGTCAACTACTAATTTGTAGTTTCAATAGATATATTACCTAACCCATGAATTTAGGTCAACTATTTTTTTAGTGTTTATCTTGATAATTAGGGTTTGCTGAAAAAGTATTATTGCTATTTCTAGTAGTCAGTAGTCAGTAGTCAGTAGTCAGGAGAAATGGGAATGAGCGAGGAGATAGTCGGAAAAATTATCCCTCAATTTTTCTGCCATAATCATCCCCAAATACTACTTTTTGGCGGCAAGAGCTATAAAAGCTGGTACTTTTTAAGGAATCAAAAATGCTATAACCTTTACCTGTCAATCTTTTTAGATTTAATCAGCAGAGCAATAATTATTTTTCATGGCATAAAGAGTGATTAATTTTGATCAAAGAGTAAATATTTATCGTGGTTATAGGAATTATCGCCCTTGGTAAGATACACAAGTTTTCGATTTTAGGAAATAAGAAAGAGAAAAAAATACTCTAGCTAATTTTTGAAGTTACTGGAATATAGCAACTATAACTATTATGCTTAATAATACCAAATCTTAGAAGGTATCTGTAAAATAAATCTAAATAAACACCTTAAATATCTAGTATTCACGGTTGTTACGGCAATCGGGGAAATATTATTTGATTTTGTGAGATTATTGTTGTCTAACCCACTCTACATCAAGGCTTAATTTTTTATTTCATAGATACTCTGTTAAAAAGTTGACTATATATCCTGAAAAAAGTGGTAGGTGGTAGGTGTTATCGTGTTTAGCAGAAATAAACTAAGTATACAGTAGTTTGGAAATCAACCATCAATTATCTCTTGATGGTTAAGCTACACAAGTTTTGGATTTTAGGGAACAAGTAAGACAAAAGAGAGAACATTTATAGAGAAAAAATACCGGATCTCATTCATCAGAGAACAAAAGATATTTAACTATCATGCAACAAATTGTAGATATATAAGCTACAAACATTGAGTTGCTCGATCTAGCGGGCGGGGTGTAAATAAAACTATTTTGGAGTGGAGTAAGCATCTTGCCTGCTAAACATATTGCCTGTCACAGGTATAACTACCTGATATGACATAAGAGTGAAGTGAAGATCAACGAAGGAAAGGAGGCAAATTATCATCCTGTTGTTTATTTTTAATTGTATCAGCCATAAATTTTTTCAATGCCTTTTCTCGATTTTTCATAAAAGCTGTCCAAAACCCAGGTTGAAGTTCATCCATGGTTTTTGCTAATGCCCAAACATCTATCGCTAAAATGTTATACAATCTTTCATTTTCTTTTTTTAGAGAGTTAATCCGCTTAAGGGTGTCTTTACTAACATTTGTAGTTTCCTGATCGGGGTCTAACTTAGACATTTCTAGTATAGAGAATAATTTTTTCAATAACCACCAGAGTGTTGATAATTATAGATTTAACCATCTTATCTTCGACTTGAGGACTCTTGTTAATATTCCTGATAATCGGAAACAAAAAGTCGGTTGTACGATACGAAAATTATTTATTATCTTTAAATTAGGTTTGTTTCGTGGTAACCTGAAAAGCTTCTGCATAAGATGCTTGCTTTTTTTAGGAATAGGGAGGAAAATGATTTAAAATCATTCATTGCCGAAATTGAAATTTTAGTTTTTGGTATCTCCCCTAAGACTATTTGTTGTCAATTGAGATTGAGAATGTTAATGAGTTAAACTAAAATACTGGGTATTTTTAAACAAGTAATGATTTTTGGTGCTTACCTTATGTATGATAATTTAAAGGAATATAATAACTAATATCCTTATATGTTTAGGACTACTAAACACTACATAGTATATCAGGAAATTAAAATGGACTCACAAATCGTTAAAGTAAGACTGGCTAATATTGAAAGTAAGCGGGAATCTCTAGTTAAATTGCTAGAAAAGCCAGATTTAGGCACTCTCAGAATTGATGTTAATCAAGCAATAGAAGAAATTGATGACTTGATTGATGAATTAAAGCGAACTTTTCCCGATATATAGAAAATTATAAATTGACAAGCAACACAGTTAAAAAGATAGATAAGTTTTGCTAGTTTTTAGGTTTCCAAAAAATGGAGTAAGTTAATGATTCAATTTTTAAGTAGATCAATAATAATTTGATATTACTACAAGTACATCATTTTACTCAAGAATGATTATTTAAATAATAACCCCTGCCTGTTTAGGGCGGGGATTATGTTAAGGTCGAAATCTTATCTTTGATATTAACCATGGTTTGAAAAATTGCTTGATTTATGTATAGAAATTATATAAGCATTCAGCTATTAGCTGTCAGCTCTCAGCTTTTTAAAAAATGAAGCAAGCATGAGCTTTTACTCATACTTTTAATTCTTTTAAATCACGAAGATGCCAGTTCCTTCTCTCAAGATAATGAAATTGATAGCTGAATGATGACCACTGAATGCTGACTGCTGAATCCTTATTTCTTTTTTGAAATTGGCATTCATTATTTATAGAATAAATAAATAGATTTGAGAAATTATACCATTTATCGTAGATTAGTCCTGCTTCGTGACAACTATTCTTCTACTTTACTATTTTTTCCGACTCATCTAACACCTCATACCTACCACCTAAAACTTTTTTCCTGGATATATAGCAAATATTTTGGGAGATTTAGTAACTATTACATAATTGAAGCTATCTAGGAGGTAATGCTCCTGTGGTTGCCTCTCAAGCTAGATGAGGCTTATTTTGTTTATTTTGTTACGAATTATTATTCTACTAATGTAGAATACCGAAAATTCAGAATATAAGTTAATGGAGGAGAAATTCAGAACTAACTATCTATAACAATTTGCAAAAGTTTAAATTAAATCAATTCAAGAGCTGAAGTGAACAATTTTATCCCCCGATTCCCGATTCCCGATTCCCGATTCCCTGACAACTGCCACGAAGTCTAAAAAATTAACTTAATCAATCTA
>NZ_JAAHHT010000013.1:0-16837 GCF_010672085.1 Okeania sp. SIO3I5 | reverse complement strand
TTGCAAAAGTTTAAATTAAATCAATTCAAGAGCTGAAGTGAACAATTTTATCCCCCGATTCCCGATTCCCGATTCCCGATTCCCTGACAACTGCCACGAAGTCTAAAAAATTAACTTAATCAATCTATCAGTAAAATATCTTTAGTAAGGTTGTGACTAGGATTGCAAAAGTAATCTAACTACTATCACTATTAATCAATTTCAAACAATCTAAATTTCTGTCAAGAAAACTTAACTTGTCTTGATATTTAATAGACCTCTTGCAAAAGTTTAAATTAAATCAATTCAAGAGCTGAAGTGAACAATTTTATCCCCCGATTCCCGATTCCCGATTCCCGATTCCCTGACAACTGCCACGAAGTCTAAAAAATTAACTTAATCAATCTATCAGTAAAATATCTTTAGTAAGGTTGTGACTAGGATTGCAAAAGTAATCTAACTACTATCACTATTAATCAATTTCAAACAATCTAAATTTCTGTCAAGAAACCTTAATTTGTCTTGAGATTTAATAGACCTCTTGCAAAAGTTTAAATTAAATCAATTCAAGAGCTGAAGTGAACAATTTTATCCCCCTATTCCCTATTCCCTATTCCCTATTCCCTGACAACTGCCACGAAGTATAATTAGCAATGACAAAAATATACAGATAAAAAATGGATGATTTTGAAATTGATTTACAAAGGTTGAAGGGAGAGCAAGAACTCATTCTTAACCAAATAGATAATGGTATTGCTCTGTTCGATAATTCTAATCACTTAATTCTATTTAATCAGAAACTGTTAGAAATTTGGGGATTATTACCAGAGTGGTTAGCTCAAAAACCCCATAGCGATGCCATCTTTGCCGAAATAGTTGCTCAAGGTTATTGGTCAACCGAACAATGTCAACAAGTACAAAACTGTCTGCTCAAGATCGAAAGAGAAAGTCAATTATTATATATTGAACAAGCTAATGGTACTTCCCTAAAAGTGGACTGCACACTCACATCAGATGGAGGCCATCTATTGATATTTCGAGATGTAAGTATATATCAACGGTCTCAAGCTAACCTCAATGCAGAGTTAAGAAGATTAAGATTTCTCTTAGGTCTCAACGAACGACTCCAATATTCAGACAGCTTAAGAGAAATTGCCCAGTTTGCCCTCAATTATCTGGTAGAGGTAATGAATGCTGCCTTTGGGGATGTCAAAGTGATCAATGGGGAAGGAAAAAATCGTCAAGCAGGGCCAATTTCTAATCAAATTAATTCTGAATTTATTGCCACTTATGGTAAACCAGCAGTAGCTGACATGGAAAATTTGTTGAAAAAAGGTATTTCTTATGGCCAAGGACTACTATGGCAGGTTGTAGAAACTGGGGAACCGATGTATGTTGAAAATTATGCCAGTCATCCGAATTCAATACCAGGATTTCGTTATCCTGCTATTGGCCAACTAGGTATTTTTCCAATTCCAGCGACAGATGGGACAATTATTGGAATTTTAACTCTCGAATCTCGCGACGTGCAAAAACTACAAGAAGCTGCTCAAAAGGATATGTTGTTTGCAGCTTGTCGTACTTTAGGAGTGGCAATAGAAAGGGCACAGTCTCAAGAACGTCTTCGTCAAATTAATGAAGAATTAGAGCGTTCTTCTCAGTTAAAATCAGAGTTTTTGGCTTCTATGTCCCATGAATTGAGAACCCCACTAAATAGTATTTTAGGGTTTTCTGATTTACTCCAACGACAAATATCGGAGCCGTTAAGCGATCGCCAAGTTAATCAAGTTCGACTTATTCAAAAAAGCGGTCAACATCTATTAGAACTGATTAATGATATTTTGGATTTATCTAAGATTGAGTCTGGGAAAACAGAGTTAAGTTTAGAGGTAATTAATATTCACGAAGTTTGTACAGATTGTTTGAGAATGATTCAGCCACGAGCTGATAAAAAAAGATTGGCTTTATCCCTAGAGTTAGATTATCGTATATCTACAGTTTATCTCGATCAGCGTCGGGTTAGGCAAATAATTATTAATTTACTTTCTAATGCTATTAAGTTTACGCCTGAAGGGGGAAAAGTTAAACTTAGTGGAAGTTTGGCTTATGGTAGTCAAATTCAAGGTGATTATCGACCGGATCGTTCTCCAATTAATTCTAGTACACCCTATTTATGTTTGGAGGTGAAAGATTCTGGCATTGGTATTCCTGAAGATAGATGGGAAATGTTATTTAGACCTTTTCAACAGGTTGACTCTTCTTTATCTAGAAAGCATGAAGGTACGGGTTTAGGTCTAGCTTTGACAAAAAGATTGGCTGAATTGCATGGGGGTACTATGTCTTTAGATTCTCAAGTTAGCAAGGGTAGCACTTTTCGTGTTTGGTTACCATTAACAGAAATGCGGGAAGAATTAATAGTTAATTCTCCATTGAAAGAGGATTTTCAAGTATCTTTGGAGGGTAGTCTTGATGAAAGAGTAGAAAGTGAAAAATCTGCTAGGATTTTGATTGTTGAAGATCAACCATTAAACCAACTTTTAATTTCTCAAGTATTGGAGTTAGAGGGTTATGAAGTTGAGTTAATTAGTGATGGTAAAACTATGTTAGATACGATTAATTCTCCTTTGGTTACTTCTCCAAATCTTCCGAATTTAATTTTGATGGATATTCAGTTACCAGAGATTGATGGGTTAGAATTAATTAAGAGAATCAAGGCTCATTCTATATGGCAGTCTGTACCAGTTATTGCTGTAACTGCAATGGCAATGGCGGGCGATCGAGAAAGATGTTTGAATGCTGGTGCATTGGCTTATCTTAGTAAGCCTTTAAATATTGAGGAGATGATTTCTACTGTAAAGTCTTTGCTGAGTAATTAGAGTTTTGGTATGGAAAGTATGAGTGGTAGGGGTAGGAGTTAGGAGAAACGGGGAGTGAGCTAGGAGGTAGAATTCATTAATGGATAATGGATAATTACCTCTCCCTAAATGGGAGAGGATTGATGCGGTAGGGAAAAAATGTATTTTTTCCCCTTGAAAGGAGAGGCTAACAAAGCTGAATTATTTAATTATTTAATTATTTAATTATTAATTATTCGGTAATAATTGTCCCTCAATTTTTCTACCCAAGTCTCTGCCCAAAATACTCACTTTTTGAGCATTTGGGATTGAAAACCAGGCACTTTTTTTGACCTACAAAAGGCTTGAGTCTTTATCTGTAAATGGGCGCAAGATTTAATCAGCAGAGCAATAATTAGTTAAAGAAAAGAATAAGCAAGAAGCAAGAGACAAGAAGGAATAAATAAGGAATAAATATTGAAGAAAAAAATAGAAGGAGTTGGATAATCTGGAAAAAAGAAAACATATAGTTACACAATAATTTTGTAGTGAGGTTAAAATTATTGAAAGTATTTTTTATTGCTTAGATACATCTCAATAATTTATTTGACAAGATACTAAGTCAAGCAAAAGTTAGAGGAGCAAAAAAAATTAGTGACTTTAATAAAGATAATACTTTTTTTTATTAAAATCATGTAATTACGAGTGAATAAAACTTTCACAATTTGGCTATAGCATTCCTAAACATATCTTCAATTAATGGATAATTGATAATTGATAATTACCTCTCCCTAAAAGGGATTCGACTGCTATATATGATTTTTATAAAATATATTCCTTCTTCTAAATATGTGTAATTAAATGTGTAATTAATTTTGTACAACTAAGTAGGTAGGTGAAAAAATTTACAAGTACGTCCGAAGCGACTGGAGCGGAGCGGAAGGAAGCAATCTCAAGGATTTCAACTGCTTTAAAATTTCCTTACATAGTGACATTTATTCACGCCTACCTACTTAACTTATAAGAGTAATAATTAATAATTGATAATTATTGCTCTGCCGATTAAATATCAAAGCATTGACAGATAAAGGTTTTAGACTTTTTATAGGGAAAAAAGGTGTAACTTTTGAAGCTTGAGCGGCAAAAAAATTAGGATTTTGAGCTGACTATTACAGAAAACTCAAGGAATAAAATATCTGACTACCTCTTCTAAATTCCATATTCTTCCTGACTCTTAACTTCTAGCAAAATACTTTTTCAGGAAACCCTAATTAGAGATAGTTTTCATTATCAATTATCTATTATCAATTATCGATTATGCAGATTCTTTCTGAGTCCTACTTCTAGCAAAATACTTTTTCAGCAAACCCTAATTAGAGATAGTTTTCATTATCCATTATCCATTATCAATTATCCATATTCCTCCTGACTCCTATTTCTAGAAAAATACTTTTTCAGCAAACCCTAACTAGAGATAGTTTTCATTATCAATTATCCATTATCAATTATCAATTATCCATTATTCATTAAATGATATGTCTAACAAACAGCCATGTATTCTAGTGGTTGATGATGAGCCAAATAATCTAATTCTATTAGAAGAAATATTAGCATTAGAAGGCTACGCCACTATATCAGCAAACAATGGCAAAGAAGCATTACAAATTGCTAGTCAATCTCCGCCCGATCTAATATTACTAGATATAATGATGCCTGAAATTGATGGATTTGAAGTTTGTAAATCTTTACGTGATAATCCACAGTTAAAGACAGTTCCCATAATTTTCTTAACAGCTTTAGATGATGAAAAATCTCAATTGAAAGGTTTAGAGTTGATGGGGGATGACTATATTACAAAACCATTTAATACTCGTTTACTTTTAGCAAAAGTAGCTAATATTTTGCAGCTAAATCAAATACGTTCTCAAGCTACGAAATCTCAAAATAGTCAACAAGTAGATGAACAAAGCGATTTACAATTATCAGCAGCATTGCAAATTAATCAGGTTTTATCAGAGAAATTTCGATTGTTTGTACCAGAGCAATTTTTATCAAGAATAGCTCCTGAAGGATTAAATTCTATTCAGCTTGGAGATGGGAAAGAAGAAGAATTAACAGTTTTATTTTGTGATATTAGAGGATTTACCGCAATAGCTGAATCACAAAATGCTAGAGATACTTTTAAATGGTTAAATTCTTTTTTTGAGCGAATGAGTGTTTGTATTTCGGCTAATCAAGGATTTATAGATAAATTTTTAGGTGATGCAATTATGGCAGTATTTGATAAATATGAATGTCATAGTTTAAATGGCTTAAAAGCTGCTGTAATGATGCAGGAAAGTTTGCAAGATTTTAATGTTAATTATCAGAAATATAATCTGAGAGAACCTGTAAAAATTGGTATTGGTATTCATACAGGTTTTGGTGTTATTGGTACTTTGGGTTCTGCAAAAAGAATGGATTCTACAGTTATTGGAGATGTTGTTAATACTGCTTCACGTTTAGAAAGTTTAACTAAGACTTATGGATGCTCAATTATTGTCAGTGAGCAAGTTATCTCTGAAATAGAAATGTGTCAAAATAATTGTCAAATAGCAAAACGGATAGAAACTAAAGATAATAGTCTTAATAACCAAGAAAATTTCAGTAATCAGATTCAAAATAATCAGAATAATCAGCCTAGTTATTCTGACAAAATTTATTACAGGTGGATTGATAAAGTGAAGCTTCGTGGAAAGCAGAAGGCTGTAAATATTTATGAATTATTGGGTACTGAGAAGAATCTGATAGAACCGAAAAAAGTTGCAACTCTATCAATATTTAATAAAGGAGTTAAGGGGTGGAAGCTTGGTAAATATGCAGCAGCTTTAGAATATTTTCAACAAGTAAAAAAGCTCAACTCTATTGATAATATTGCTGGTTTATATATTGAACGTTGCCGAGAAAAACTAGGTTTAGTGCAAATGGGAAAAAATGAAGTAAATTTAGTCGAGCCGAATTTTTAATAAAGATGAAACGACGATTTCTCTCAAGGCAATCAAAGAGGAAAATTTTCTCCACCACCTCCGAGAGCTTCAGCAAATGAAACGACTCTTGCTGATTGAGCAATAAAAGAGAAAAATTTTCACCCTCCACCTCCGAGAGCTTCAGTCAATGAAACGACGATTTCTCTCAAGGCGATAACAAGGAAGGAAAATTTTCACCACCACCTCCGAGAGCTTCAACCAATGAAACAACTCTTGCTGATTGAGTAATAAAAGAGGAAAATTTCCACCCGCCACCTCCGGGAGCTTCAGTCAATGAAACGACGATTTCTCTCAAGGCGATAACAAGGAAGGAAAATTTTCACCGCCACCTCCGAGAGCTTCAGTCAATGAAACGACGATTTCTCTCAAGGCGATAACAAGGAAGGAAAATTTTCACCACCACCTCCGAGAGCTTCAGCAAATGAAACGACTCTTGCTGATTGAGCAATAAAAGAGGAAAATTTCCACCCGCCACCTCCGGGAGCTTCAGTCAATGAAATGACGATTTCTCTCAAGGCGATAACAAGGAAGGAAAATTTCCACCCGCCACCTCCGGGAGCTTCAGTCAATGAAATGACGATTTCTCTCAAGGCAATCAAAGGGAAAAATTTTCACCGCCACCTCCGAGAGCTTCAGTCAATGAAACGACGATTTCTCTCAAGGCGATAACAAGGAAGGAAAATTTCCACCCGCCACCTCCGGGAGCTTCAGCAAATGAAACGACTATTTCTCTCAAGGCGATAACAAGGAAGGAAAATTTCCACCCGCCACCTCCGGGAGCTTCAACAAATGAAACGACGATTTCTCTCAAGGCAATCAAAGAGAAAAATTTTCACCGTCGCCTCCGAGAGCTTCAACAAATGAAACGACGATTTCTCTCAAGGCAATCAAAGAGAAAAATTTTCACCGCCACCTCCGGGAGCTTCAACAAATGAAACGACGATTTCTCTCAAGGCAATCAAAGAGAAAAATTTTCACCGCCACCTCCGAGAGCTTCAACAAATGAAACGACTCCTGCTCTATCCGCAATAAATAAAAGAGGAAAATTTCCACCCGCCACCTCCGGGAGCTTCAGCAAATGAAATGACGATTTCTCTCAAGGCAATAAAAGGGAAAAATTTTCACCGCCACCTCCGGGAGCTTCAGTCAATGAAACGACGATTTCTCTCAAGGCGATAACAAGGAAGGAAAATTTCCACCCGCCACCTCCGGGAGCTTCAGTCAATGAAACGACGATTTCTCTCAAGGCGATAACAAGGAAGGAAAATTTTCACCGCCACCTCCGGGAGCTTCAGTCAATGAAACGACGATTTCTCTCAAGGCGATAACAAGGAAGGAAAATTTTCACCACCACCTCCGGGAGCTTCAACAAATGAAACGACTCCTGCTCTATCCGCAATAAATAAAAGAGGAAAATTTCCACCCGCCACCTCCGGGAGCTTCAGTCAATGAAATGACGATTTCTCTCAAGGCAATAAAAGGGAAAAATTTTCACCGTCGCCTCCGGGAGCTTCAACAAATGAAACGACGATTTCTCTCAAGGCGATAACAAGGAAGGAAAATTTTCACCGCTACCTCCGGAAGCTTCAGCAAATGAAACGACTATTGTTCAATAGTAATAACTAAGGAAGGAAAATTTTATATATTTTCATTTTCTGAAAGCCAATAAAAAAATCGCCACGACAAAGAATTTTTATTTACATCCTCACAAAAAGTGTGATATCATAAATATCATCAGGGGTCACTCGCCTATATACATGACTTTTTATTCAACCAAGAAAGTATTGTTTTTCAATAATAGAACTCAGTTCCACTTTTCGGTTGTCGCCGACAGGTTAAGCGGAGCAAGTGCAACAGCTATATCGCGAACGTTGTAGAAAAGAAAATCAACCTCAAAGACATCAAATAAGTTCTATAGGACCAGAAATTATCAGGCAGAAAGCAGAAGGCAGAAAGTAAATTCCTCAAAAATCTACTGCCTATTCCCTACTGCCTACTCCCTATTTTAACCAAAACGACCACTTACATACTGTTGAGTCGCTTCTTCCTTTGGGTTTTGGAAAATATTGTGAGTTTCATCAAATTCCACTAAATAACCAAAGCGTTTACCACCCTCTTCAGCTTTCGCATTAAAAAAGGCAGTTACATCAGCAACCCTAGTCGCCTGCTGCATATTATGAGTCACAATAATAATAGTATAATTTTCCTTGAGTTCGTTAATTAACTCCTCTACTTTAATAGTAGAAATAGGGTCAAGAGAAGCACAAGGTTCATCCATTAAAACCACATCCGGACTAACAGCAACCGCACGAGCAATACACAAACGTTGTTGTTGACCTCCAGACAAAGCAAAACCACTTTGCCCCAATTTATCCTTAACCTCATCCCATAAAACAGCTTGTCGTAGCGATCGCTCGACTATTTCATCCATTTCTTCTTTAGATTTAGCCAAACCATTAATTCTAACTCCATAAGCAATATTATCGTAAATTGACTTAGGAAAAGGATTAGGTTTTTGAAACACCATTCCGATACGACGGCGAATTTCTACAGGATCAATATCCGAGTCATAAATATTTTGATTATGATAAAGAATACGACCTTCTAAACGGAAAATACTAATCAGATCATTCAGACGATTAAAGCATCGTAATAATGTACTTTTACCACAACCTGAAGGTCCGATAAAAGCAGTTACTTTATTCTTAGGAATTTCTAATGAAACACCTTTTACGGCTTTAAAATCTCCGTAATAAATGTCAACGTTTTCTGCTGAAAGAGCAGGAGCAGAATTTTGTTTAGAAAGATTTACTTGAGACTCCGGCATAAAATATAACCTCGTAATTTTAATTTAGTCTAAAAATTATTTTTGTATCTATTATTTAGGATATGCTGAACAAATTTTTGCTGAGAATAGGCAAGAAGCAACAGGTAAGAGTGTTTTTGAGATTTAATCGGAATGAAATCTTCCACCATCAGAGTTTAAAAAGTAAATTAGTTTTGAATACTTCAGTTACTGTAATTACTAATTATCTTAATCAATCAAAAATTTTATTCAAAACTTCGATCTTAGTTTGTCTTTAAAGCTGAGATTTTATCGTTTAAAAGTAATATTTCATAAGATTTCTTGCAGAAGTCAGGGAATGGGGAATACAGGGATGAAATTGTTGATTTCATATCTGGCAATTGATTGAATTAAAATTTTTGTAAGATGTCTATAGAGTTTGTAAATTTACAGAGAAATATTCATCTATCTATCAACTTACTTTTCCAGGTGTTATACCAATTTGATAAATGTTTGCGAAAAATAGTTAGGGTATTTTTAGGAGTCAGGAGTCAGGAGTCAGGAGTCATAATGAATAGTTTAAATACCTTTTTTCAGGGATTAAATCACTTTTTTTATCCAAAGATACATCTCCTAGAAAATATTTTTGTTACCCTTATTATTCGTAACATTCTTTTTTCAAAATGGTATTATTCGTATGGAGAATTACTCCTAATTCCTCTCCATAAATCAGCATAAGCATTTGGAAGCAGAATAATTTGCACAAAATTTTGGTTATTTATTTTCCCTAAATTAATGTCTTGTTTCCATTGAGCGATTATTCCCTATTACTAATGTTCCAATCTGGTGTTCCAATCTGGTTTTCTAGTAGATTATTAATTATTATTCTGCTTGCTTGATGTACATAAATCTCTACTTTAAAACTACATTTTGTCGTTAATTTATTGATTTTATTTGAGGTTAAACATTTTTCAGTTTGTTTTTGTAATTGACTCTGTAATTCTCCTTATTGTGAAATTTTTCAACCAAATTGCTATTAGTTATCTCAATTTATTTTCCCTGATAGACCCAAAAGGCATAAATTAATTTCTCCTCAAAACCTAACTATTAGTTAATCATCAAAACTTCTTCTGACTGGTTGCCCAACGAGAAAGAATACTGGTAATTAAAACCAATAAAATTAGCACCAAAGATCCTGCCCAAGCAAACTCTTGTAAAACCAAGTCAAAGCTACGAGCAAACTCATATACTAGATATGATAAAGATGGCAATGTAGGAGAAAATAAAAAATCAAAAGATGGTAACGGTACTTTGATAAAATCAATAAATGGTACTAAAGAAATCCACTTAAAAGTAATAAGACGAGGCCAATTATTTGAATAAACCACAGTAAAAAGTAGTGGAGCTGTTTCTCCAGCAGCACGAGCAATGGCAAGAGTAATACCTGTAATGATACCTGGTAAAGCAGCAGGTAAAACTATCTGTAAAACAGTTTGATAATTAGAAGCACCAACTCCTACAGATGCCCATCTAATATCTCTAGGAACTATTTGTAAAGCTTCATCAGTAGTTCTAATAATAGTAGGTAACATCAAAATTGATAAAGCAACTCCTCCAGCAAATGCTGAAAAACCCATAGTTAAAACCAGTAAAGTATAGGCAAATACCCCAGCAATAATTGATGGTACACCACTCAAAACATTAGTAGCAAATCGAATTGGACGGGCAGTTACTTCGTCACTAAATTCTGATAAATAAACTGCTGCTAAAATGCCAAAAGGTACAGCAATTAAACTAGCGATCGCTACTACCATAATTGTACCTAAAATAGCATTAGCAATGCCACCTGTAGTTTGACCTGCTGCGGGAGGTAATTTAGTAAATAAATCTAGGTTTAAACGAGCTACTCCTTTGATAAAAACATAAATTAATACAGCAAAGAGAGGGATAAGAGTGATAAATATGCAAGCACCTGATAATGCTGTCATCACTTTATTGAAAATTTCCCTTGGTTTTTTAGGATTTCTTTTGAGGTTAATAATAGATTCAGAAGATTGTGGGTTGTAGGTAGTATCCGCCATAATTAATTAAGATGATATGAGCATAAAAATTGGTAGTTCTAATGAAATTTAGTAGGTCAGCGTTAAAAATTATTGTTATAACTAACCTAGAGGAAAAATAATGAATATTGATTACAGAGTCTTTAAACATCTAGGGATTAATTATCCATTATTAATTAGAGACTGTTTTTCAATCAAAGATTAAGAAGGCTAGAGTGCTTAATGTTCCATGGGTGGGGTGCGGAAACTTAAACTTTGGCTACGATTCACGTATTATTGCCACCTAATCAACCCTACGCCTGGATTTAATATTCCTTTTACAAACAGTCTATTATTAATTATTAATTATTAATTATTAATTATTAATACTTAGCCTTAATTTTATTCACAACCCAATTAGCTAATATATTTACAATTAGAGTTAAAGCAAACAAAACAACTCCTGTATACATCAGAGCAGAAAGTTGTAAACCAGAAGCTTCAGCAAATTGGTTTGCCATCAAAGAAGCAATAGTATTAGAAGGAGCAAAAAGGGTAACTTTAATCGAATTAGCATTACCAATTAACATTGTTACAGCCATAGTTTCTCCCATTGCTCTACCCAAACCTAACATTACACCACCAACAATTCCTGAAAAAGCTGCTGGAATTAATACTCTAATAATAGTACCCCAACGGCTAGCTCCTAAACCTAAAGAAGCTTGTCGTAATTCAGGTGGTAGACTTGCCAGAGAATCACGAGAAATTGCCGTAATAATTGGCAAAATCATTATTGATAAAATAATAACGGCAGGAAACATTCCCGGACCTCCAGCACGAACCCCATCAGGAATAGAAAAAAGTGGAATCCAACCCAGATATTTACCCAGAAAAGCTTCTATTGGTTCTAGAAAAGGAAGCAAAACATAAATACCCCATAAACCATAAACTACACTAGGAATAGCTGCTAGTAATTCCACCATAAAAGTTAATGGGGTACTAATTTTTGGAGGGATAAAATTTTCACTTAAAAATATTGCCGTACCGAGACCAAGAGGAACTGCAATAAACAGAGATAATACTGAACTAACTAAGGTTCCAACAATCATTGGCCATGCGCCATAATCTTCTTTAACAGGGTTCCAAACACTTTTAAATAAAAAGCTAAAACCAAATTCATTCAGAGATGGTATTGCTTGGGAAGCTACTGTTAAAGCCATTAATATGAGAATAGCTGCTATACCCCAAGCAAAAATTTTAGTTAGGGCAATAAAACCATTATCAAAGGTTTTTTCTGCATTACTCCGAGACCGAGTATCTTGTTGAACTTGAGATTTTGCAACCATATAATTTTTTAGCGAAAAATAAAGGTATAAAGCCTCTCTTTTTAAGGAGAAAAAAAGTTCTAGGATATTTCCTTATATTCAATTCCGTTACCGAAAAATCAAGGTTTAAAGCCTCTCCTTTCAAGGAGAAAAAGCGGTTGAGGGATGGATTGGTTACCTAACCATATCCAATCAACCAAGAGAAGAAAAAAAATTTTCTTTTTAACCAATCCTCTTATTAAAAAGAAGAGGTAATTATTAATTATTAATTGTTAATTATTAATTATTGAAGGTTTTCCTTGAGGTAATTATCCATTAATGAAGTCTATCTAGCGCCAATAGGTATATAGTTCATAAAAATATATTCAAATAGAACATTTCTTCCAGTCATTTTATTTTTATATCTAGGAAGACGAGGACGAGATTTAAACTTTGATTGGTTCTGTTTATAAACTTTAAAAGCTTTTACAGTTTTTATCTAGTATCATCAATATTTGTTGAGATACTTTAGCTGGCATTGCTTGATAGTTTACTTGATTAGAGAGTGTACGCAGTAAGTCATAGTAAGATAGATTCTTATTTTCAAATATCCAAGACTGACGAACTAAATAATTAGCATGAGTTTAAGAGATTTTTAGACAAGAAACATAGTCTGTCAATTTCAGCATAAAACCGATGTATTGCTTGAATCATAAATCTCTCAACTAATTTCATAAATCAAGGATTTAAAATTATATTAGGATTCGAGTAGTTCGGAATTTTTATAACTATTTAGTCTGGAACTCTCAGACAATTTCATTATACTATAAACAGGTCGTCAAGATTTATTAAATCTTGTCAGATATTTAATAAATTTTTTGTACAAATAAACGAATATATTTGACATAATTTGACTACATAAGACTAGATTTATCTCTAACTTTCATCATACCTTTTTCAGCCGTGATTAAGTTAATTTGATAGATTGTCTAAGACTAATATTCAGGTTATATGACATTGCCAAAAATCACAATAAATTTAATTCAGAATTCTGAGTTCTGAATTAAATTTTTTTTTGATGCTATTTGAGAGTCATATTGTAATCTGGACTGATTTTGTCGGCAGTTTCTAGAACTTTTTGACGTACATTATCAGGTAGAGGAATATAACCTAATTCAGCACTTACCTTTTGTCCTTCATTTAAGCCATATTCAATCATTTTTTCCATACCTTGAGCTTTCGCTGGATCATCATATTGACGATAAGCAAGCATCCAAGTGTAAGTTACTATTGGATAAGAATTATCCCCTTCTGGATCAGTAATAAAAGCTCGTAAATTTTCAGGTAATTTAACTGCCGCTAAAGTTGCGGATGCTGATTCAAATTTAGGCTCAATATATTTACCAGATTTATTTTGCAGGGCAGCCATATTTAGACCAGCATTATTAGCATAACCATACTCAACATATCCTATTGCTCCCTCAGTTTGACGAATCAAATTAGCTACACCATCATTTTTCTGACCACCAACACCTACTGGCCATTGAACAGTTTTGCCTTCCCCTACTTTCTCTTTCCACTCTGGACTAATAGCACTTAAATGCTTAGTGAAAACTCCAGTTGTACCACTACCATCAGAACGAGATACAACCGTAATTGTTTTGTCTGGCAAAGTTACGCCAGGATTAATTGCTGTTATCTTTGGCTCGTTCCATTGTGTAATTTTACCCAAAAGGATATCTACATAAACTTCTCTAGAAAGTTTGATATTAGGAACATTGGGCAAATTGTAAGCTAAAACAATACAACCCGCAGTCATTGGCAGTAAGATAACTCCTCGTCCTACTTGGGCAATTTCCTCATCTTTCATTGCCACATCAGAAGCACCAAAATCTACCAATTCTTGAGTAAATCTCTCAACACCAGCTCCACTACCCACTGACTGATAATCTACTTGTAGATTAGGGTCACTATTACTCAGGTCTTGAAACCAACGTTGATAAATAGGTGATGGAAAAGAAGCTCCAGCACCAACTAAGTTTACTTGACCACCACCACCACAGGCAGCTAAACCAATTGTTAGAGCTACTGCTGATACTCTGGCAGTAATACGAGTTATTCCAGAAAGATTTATACCAAGTTCCATAATTATTTAGATTTTTATATTTCTCTAAACATCAAAAAGAATAAATCAAAGCTTAACATATTCAGGTTAAAGAAAGGTTAATCCTTGTTTATTATTGTGAATTATTGGGTTAAACATTTGGAAATGTTCCTCAAATTGTCTGAGAAAAATTCTGTAATTTTAAGTCGAATCAAGATACTATGGGAAATAGTTGAGAGTATCACCACTAAATCACAAATTACAGTGGGAGTTATTGTCTTAATTTAGGTAAAAAATAAACTGAGTTTTATCCTCATCATAATAAGATATGAATCGTTAGTTATAAATCAAGTTTTATTTCCTTACTAATGAGGATAAAGAAAATGGATTAATGTTAATCTCTTCAAGGAAAATATTAGTTCTTAATTTAAGGTTGGTTTTTCTGAATCCCACCTTTACTTGGTTATGCTTCGCATTCTTGAACGGTGATAATTTCAAATAATAATTAATAGCATATTTGTTCATCTATCATAACCTAATAAGTATTAGTCATTTGATGCTGTTTTAAGATTAGTTTTTACCGAATAATTAATAATTAATTCACCTTTAAAGCTTCCTCAATAAAGCGGAAAAAGCGTTCGTTTGCTCTCAAGTGAAGCGCAAGAACAACGAGTTTGATTTTTCAAGATTCTGTGCAACTTTACATAAAATTTGTATCAAAAGCTGATAGCTGAATGCTAATAGGTGAAGGCTTACTTATAAACACTTTGACTTAGATTAATTTTTACCTTTTGTTATTTGCTTAGATTTGGGTTTGTATTGGTAAATTAAAATAATTAACCGTTGTGATTTTTAATAGTATGACTATCTATTCTGACTCCTGACTCCTCAACCATAACCTAAATATTTATAGTCAAAATTTACTAAAAAATTCAAGTTTAAACCCTCTCCTTTCAAGGATAAAAAAGCGGTCTATCCAATCGACAAAGAGAACAAAAAAATTACTTTTAACCAATCCTCTTCTTTTTTAAAATATGTAATTAATAATTATTAATTATTAATTATTAATTATTAATTATTAAACCCTTCTTTTCTATAAAAATATAAGAAGGGTTGAATTAGTTTTCACTACCAATTATTTAAGACTAATTTGATAGCCAGAGCTAATTTTATCCGCTGCTTTAGCAACTGTTTGACGAACATTATCAGGCAGTGGAATATAACCTAAATCAGCACTTACCTTTTGCCCCTCATTTAATCCATATTCAATCATTTTTTCTATACCTCTTGCTTTAGCTGCATTAGGATATTCCTTATAAATCAGCATCCAAGTATAAGTAACGATAGGATAAGAATTACTACCTTCAGGGTCACTAATAAAAGCACGAAGATTTCCAGGTAATTTTACTGCTGCCAGAGTAGCTTTAGCAGATTCCAAAGAAGCCTTAACGTAATTACCTGATTGATTTTCTAGAGCTGCAGTAGGGAGACCAGCACTTTTAGAAAAACCAAACTCAATGTAACCTATGCCACCTCTGGTTTGACGAATTAAAGCAGCTACACCGTCATTTTTGGCACCACCAACTCCTGTTGGCCATTGTACAGTTTTACCTTCCCCTACTTCTTTTTTCCATTCTGGACTAATAGCACTTAGATGCTTGGTAAAAACTCCTGTAGTTCCACTACCGTCAGAACGGTGAACTACAGTAATTGGTAGATTTGGTAAATTTACGCCCGAATTAATAGCAGCAATTTTTGAGTCGTTCCACTTTTTAATTTTACCCAAAAGGATATCTACATAAACTTCTCTGGATAATTTCAGATTGGATACACCTGGTACGTTGTAAGCTAATACAATACTACCCGCAGTCATGGGCAACATCATAACTCCTCGGCCTACTTTGGCAATTTCATCGTCTTTCATTGCCACATCACTAGCACCGAAATCTACCAATTCTTTAGTAAATCTTTCAACACCAGCACCACTACCAACTGATTGATAATCGACTCCGACATCAGAACGACTATCTCTCATATCAGCAAACCAACGTTGATATAGGGGTGCTGGAAAAGATGCTCCTGCACCTACAAGATTGACTTTTTGTTGAGCGAAGCTATACTTTACTCCAGCAATTGTAGTAGCTAGACCAATTGTTAACGCTACTACGGAGGCTTTAGAAGTATTACGAATTATTTGACTAAAATTGATACTAAATGTCATAAGTATTAAAGTTAGATATTGATTTTAAGCAAAAGTCACAATTGCATTATATTTGAACATACTGAAATTAAAAATAGGTTAAGAAAATATCAAGTAAAGGTTAACTTCTCAGAGCGCGGGACTTATGTTCTCGCGCTGTATGCGAAGTATCAGCATCGGGATACATGGAGTCTCGCCGCTTGCTGAGTGGGTTTCGATGCCCCCGAAGCAAGCATTTACCACCGCACTCTATTCGTGGTAAAATAACTCCATGCTGAACATGAACTACACTTACCGAATCTATCCAAATGCCGCACAGCAGACCGAACTGCTGGAGTGGCTTGAGACCTGCAGAGGCGTGTACAACTACGCTTTGCGCGAACTCAAGGACTGGATTGCTTCGCGTAAGTGCTCGGTGGACAGGTGTTCGTTGGAGAACGAATACATCATTCCGGCCGATGAACCGTTCCCGTCTTACCACCGTCAGCAAAACAATCTGCCCAAAGCTAAGAAGCAACTTCCGCATTTGGGCCAGGTACATTCTCAGGTTTTGCAAACTACGATTC
>NZ_JAAHHT010000129.1:6883-25952 GCF_010672085.1 Okeania sp. SIO3I5 | reverse complement strand
TCAGTAAGACCTACATGACGAGGGTAGAAGGAGAAAATACTCGTTGACGACACTACGCACGCTCGAGTGCACCGCAAAACCGCAGTGCTACTCCAAATCTGTAGAGATGCTGAAGCATTCCATCAGAGTTTTAATTCATTATCTTAAGTTTGGAGATGTACCCGTTCCTGCCTGATTCATCTTTGAATTTACCAACGCCACTTTTTGGGCTATGTTTTCTTCAAGTCCTGCTCAGAATAAAAGTGAAACTTATAAAGTGCATAAGTACAAGTCAAATTTACAATTCTTCACAAAAAGGTTATAATCATCGGGAAGGTACATATAGAAAAATTATGGTGACGGCATTGTTTACCAGTACGCCAATACAAAATCAAGGCGGCGATCGCCTAGTGAGTAAAGTAGCAGGAGCTGCCATTGCAGCGCTGTTTAAGAGTTCTGATAAAGTCGAAGCCAATGTCCGCGCCGAGCCGGTGGCCAAACTATTACAGGGTAGCTTGGATGGATTTGACTTCATAGGCAAAGGAATGCGGATGTATAATGGCCTTCGCATCGAAGTCATGGAACTTTACCTGCAAGCTGTATCAATAGACTTCAGTGCAATTTTTACAGGTAAAGTCAAACTCAAGCAGCCTATCCAGGCTACTCTGAGAACAGTGTTAACCGAGTCAGATTTGACCACTTCTTTCAATACCCCATTTGTGGTAGAGAAACTCCAAAGGCTCAAGTATAATGGAGAACCCCTACATTTTGAAAATACTCAAATGAATATAACTGAAGATAGAGCCCTCAGACTCAAAACTCAAATTAGGGTAGGAACTTCAAATAAACCTATAGACGTTGATTTTACTGCTAATGTTGAAGCGGAAGAGCGACGTAAAATTAAATTTGTCAATGTCAAATATAACGGTAATCAAGAATCAGTAGACTTAGGTAAATCTCTAATAGCTCATGTCAATAATTTATTAGATTTAGATCAATTTGCATTAGAAAATACTCAACTGCGAGTAGATCGATTACGAGTAGGAAGAGATGATATTACATTTTATGGTGTGGCTAAAATAGATCAATTTCCCAGTGGGATTAATAAAAAATAGTAGTGAAGCTTTAACAACTAGCCTGCAAGTTATACCTTGTAGCCTAAGCTCAAATCTACTATGAAAGCCAGTCTGATTTATAGGATTAATCCTGACTATTGAACTATATATAAATATAAAAAAATAGTGGGAAGATATCACCTATATATAAATTGCAACTGAAATTTCAACTTGAATAATTTCTCACTCTCACCTAAGAAAAATGTAGAAATTATGTCAAATTCATGTAGCAATATGTGGCTTTTCACATTAGTATGACGAAGGAAAGGTTGTTTAAACGGGAAAAAATCTACCTGTTTAAACTTCTTACATCCTGTCTATTTAATTAATCATAATAAAAATGTTCATGTCTTAGATAATTTGTACTTGATATGATAGCTGATAGCTGAATACTTAAGGCTATGTTTATGGATATTCAATCTTAAATAACATTATTATTTCACTCAAAAAAAATATGTTTAAACTTCTTATATCCTGTATGTTGAACTAAGCAAAATAAAAACTTTATGTCCTAGATAGTTTGTACTTGAGCTGATAGCTGAATACTTAGTACTATATTTATGGATATTTAATTATTGCTGTGCTGATTAAATCTGAAAGTGTTTACAGATAAAGCTTTTAGCCTTTTTAAGTATTGAAAAAGTGCGATATTTTTAGTTGAAAAGCCTCAAAATGTTAGTATTTTAGACAACAGTTGGACAGAGAAATTGAGGAATAATTCTAACTCCTACCTCCTCTAAACTCCCATTTCTACTGACTACTGATATCAAATCCGCGCTCGCAACGGAAGTGATATAATTCTACCATCAGTATTGGTTAAAACTCCTAGTTAGTGGAGGGTTTGGAGACCAAACCCCTACAGGGCAAGAATTATACCGATACTACCGGATTTGATATGACTACTACAAAGAGCAAAAATACTTTTTCAGCAAACCTTAATTAGAAATAATAGGCGTTAATGAATTTTTTTGACTAGAGCGATCGCCCTAATTCCCATGCCATTAACATACATTGTTAAACACGAATGTTTGAATTCCTTAAAATAACCCTGTTATAATTAATAATTATCACTCTCATTGACGAGAACAATTAACACAGATGTAGTCTTGTTTCCCTTGCCGATTAATTCCGTTTTTGCGGATATGATGAGATTTACATTCCAGACATTCCATGATTTGAGAGTATATATAGTAATCTTGATTGATTTTAAAAATACCTTAACTTTCCTGGCTGTTGTCCCGCGCTCTCCATCCCCCCTAACCCCCCGTGCATAGGGGGGAGGGGGAGCGTCGGGATGAAAGCCAGGGCCAGGATTCGGATACCTTCATAAGCTAAACGTTTATATGCCCAAGACACAAGCTAGGAGCATTTTGTTATTATCAATGTCAACACAGGGGGAGGACATCACCTCTGTCATGCTCCGCGGTCAGGGTTTCCCAGACCCTCAGAATCCCGCGTTGTCCATCCCCCCTAACCCCCCTTTGAAAGGGGGGAATAGAAGGGCAACGTCGGGAGTATGTCAATTCATAGCTTGATTCACCAACGCCGAAATAATATAGCATTTCCCAGGCTAGTGAGGTACAAGAAAAGGGCGATCGCTAGTCCCAAAGTATCCCGTACAGGACTTAGACAAAAACATTTCTGATTTATGATGCTGTATAATAGCAGCCATGAATAAACCAGTTACGAATGTCATTAACATGGATACGACTGAAAGCAAATTCAATCGCTTTAGCTAGGTCTGGATAAGTTCTGGCCCCAACTAGCCGTAAAATACTTTTGAGTTTAGACCAACAGTTTTCAATAGGGTTAAAATCTGGAGAATAAGTGGGAAGATAGATTAATTTAGCTCCTACTGATTCAATTAAAGCTCTAATTCTTTCTCCTTTATGAATTGAGCAATTATCCATAATGACACAAGCTCCTTTCCACAATTTCGGTAGCAATTTTTGAGAAATAAATGCCTCAAAAGTAATAGCATCAGTCCCTCCCATAAGACTACCGCCACGCAACTATTCCTTGAAGGCTGATTCGAGCAATAATGGATACATTTTGACCTATGAGTGTGAGGACGCCGACCATAAGCTCTTTGACCTTTATAGGAACGACCAAATAAACGTACTAAAGATAAATTTACTCCAGATTCATCTACAAAAATTAGATTGTCAGCCGAAATTCCTTGAACTTTTTTCCAGAACTCTAATCTTTGTTGTTGTACTCTTTGAGTCCCTTTTTCTGTTGCATGTAGTGTTTTTTTTGACAGTCAAATTCAGACGACGCAGCATTCTATCTACTGTAGAACGACCAACTAAAATTCCTGTTGATAGTGCTAATTGATGACGAAGTTCCTCCAAGGTAGCATCATTATTACGATTCAACAGCTCTTCTAGAACCTGTAACTGTTGAGAATTGAGTTTTGTCGGTGTTTGTTTGCTTCGCACTTTGGGACTAATATTTCCTGTCTCTCGATATTGTTGGAGTAATTTTTGTATGAAGCTTAAGGCCACATGAAATTGTTGGGCTAATTGACGTTGAGATATATTCCCTTCTTTATATTACAATAATTTTTTGTCTGAGATCGGTAGAATAAGCTTTCATTAGTTTAGAGGTTGATTTTAATTAGGCGATCGCCCTTTTATTGTACCTCACTAGCCTGGGAAATGCTATATTATTATTTCATTCAAAGGTAGTCCTGCATTGTAATGGTGAAAATATATATTTTTTAATTTCTTCCCACACGGACCACACGGACCACACTTTCTCTACCATTACTATGCACCACCACCCATTCAAATATAATTGACTCAAAAATAAGGCTAATTAACGGCTTTGTTGCATGAAAGTGGCGATATAGCTGCCGCTAGGCTCCGCCAACGCGATAACTCCCCTTAGTCTGAGTTAACTAGATGTCAACTTTGTGGCTTTTGGGTTAACCTGTTTGAATCATACGGTTCAGCATGGCACATTGTATGAACAACTCTACTGCTTGATTGTCGAATTTTCGTCGTCGCAACTTCCGTACATATATCACTTTGAAGCTCAACATTGTGGTTTCAGATAGGGAGCGTCGATGGTAGCCACTTTCACCCTTCCATGTCTTTCGTCCCACTTGCCTAATGTGCCTTAAGTTTTCGTCTCTGGGATGAGGAGTCCCTCTACAGTTGCCATGCTGCTATGTTGCACCGCATTTTTTCGCGGTGGAATAGTTGTTTTGGCTCCTACCTGAGTGGCTTTTTCATAACACTTGCACTTATCATAAGCTCCATCACCTGATACTTGAGCGATATCACCTTATACCCCATCTAATAGGTCACTAAATACTTGGTCGTCACTAACATCATTAGTTGTGGCAACTGCTGTGACAATCTCTCCCGTAGCCTCATTCACACCTAGATCTAATTTGCGCCATGTCCTGCGTTTACGTGACAACCATGAGTTCTGGTTTTCCATTCCCCAACGCCCATATACTTTGACCCCTGTAGAATCTACTACTAAGTGAATCCCTTCACGGGTTGGCATCACTGGTATCACAATATTTAATTTCCTGACCCTACGGCATACTGTGCTATGCAAAGTGGTACAGGTAAATAATATGCCATTAGAGCAAATATAGATTATACAAATCCCTCTGTCTGCCATCCCGCTAATCCGAATAGGCTACTTAGAGAAACCATTAATTCAATAGCCACATCACTATAGATATTCGATGCTCCCCTACATCCAGTTTTCTCTTGGTTTACCCACTGCTCTATTACTTCATCATTGAGCCAGAATGTGAGACTCCCTCTCTGTTTTAAGGAGGCATCGTATTCAGACCAGTTGCTGACCCGGTACTTGCACTTAGACTTGGACTTGGACTTGGACTGACTCATATCTACGTTGGTGTAGGTTTTTTGTGCCATGTACTATTATTTTTATCCTATTTCCTTTGTTTGTGCAACAAAGCCCTAATTAACTGATAATTGAATTATCAAATCTCTTGACTTTTTTGTTGCAAAAATACTGCAGCATCAAGATTTGAAAACCTAGAAACATTAACTTTATAAATACAACCCCCCCTTTTTTTTAAATCGTAAGTATAGGTTTGATCATAATAGTTGAGAATTAAATCTGAAGCTGCTGCTAAATTTCCTTCCCTTAAAAAATTAACTGCTTTTTGCGTACACAGACCTCCCAATCGTCTACGAATACGTTCAGTAGCAGCAATCAAATCATCAATATTCGCATCCCCATAGATTTCTACTAAAAACGCCACTCTTTCCTGACGACTGCGACTTATTTCAATAACTATCGCCTTTTCCATTTGCTCAAAAATTTCCTGGGGAATACGACATAACCCAATACCCTTACTCTCAGCTTCAACCCATAAAGGTTGAGTCCTGTCAAACTTCGCCCACTCCATCGCGATCGCATTCCAAAATTGCTCGTTAGTAGGTTGAGGCAACTGCCCCAAAGCTCCGAAACTACTACCACGATGGTTGGCAAGAGCTTCTAAATCTAAAACCTGTTCCCCCATCTTTCTTAAAGTACGCAATATCTCAGTTTTGCCACTACCAGTCATTCCACCCAGAATAATAATTTTTTGAGGAACTGAAAATAGAGAAAGCGCCCAACGCCGAAACCCTTTATAACCAGCGATGAGTAGAGCAACATTAAATCCAGCGGTTTCTAGTAACCAACCTACTGAAGCACTACGCATTCCACCACGCCAACAGTGAATTCTCACTTGACGATCTGGAGCTAAAATTTTGGCACGGGCAACAAAATCAGCTAATTTCGGACCAGCGATCGCTAACCCTAGCTCTACTGCTTCATCTTTACCTTTTTGTTTGTAGCAAGTTCCTACTAAAGCACGTTCTTCATTATTAAATAGGGGAAAACTAACAGCACCAGGAATATGACCTTGGGCATATTCGGCGGGACTACGAACATCAAGAATAACTCCTGGTGTTTGAAAAAAAGCATCAGGTTTGAGGGATTTTGTCATATTTTTAGGAAGAAAGAAGAATGAATAAATCCTGTAATATCATGTCTGTTTGAATAGTTATAAATAACAATGAAACATTCTCAGGACTTACGCAAAGACACTATATATAGTGTATGTTAATACAGAGCGATATAGCTGCCGCACTTGCTCCGCCAACGTTTAAAAATAGAGAGCGATATAGCTGCCGCACTTGCTCCGCCAACGCTTCAAGACAACTATCATTTGGGGCGATGGGGAAGTTGCCCCATCACTCGCGACTGTTTTAGGAGACATTAGAAATATTTTTTCTAGAACATTCGCTATTCTATTTTTGGCTGTGAGTTTTAGATAATTGCTCATGTTTTGGGTTTGGTGGGTAGGTGGTGAGGAGCGATTGGTCGGCAAGCTACCCTCTACTAAAAAATTACTTTTTTGAGAAAAGAAAACTTCCCAGACCGATAACTGAGAAGTTGATTTTACCGGGTTGTGGACTGGTTTCTAAGCAGCTGCTATTTTTACGTCGCTAATACAGGAATGGCATATTGATTAGTTCTAGTTCATCCAGGGGGATGAGTTGTTGGGGATGGCCAGGGAAGTATGCTGCTTGGAGATGTTTGTCGTAGTTGTGCAGTTTGAATATTTGGCCTTTTGAGTCTCCAGTCGCGATCGCTAAGTATTGTCCCATTAAGATTTTCATGGCCAATAAAAAGGCCAAACGCTATTAAGCGATCGGCATTTTGGTTACTCTTCTTCTCTCAACTGGAAATCATCTGGTAATTCTTTGGCCTGCTCCAATAGATAAGCTATTTCTTGTTCCAAAGCTGCTGATTTTGATAAAAAACTAGCTTTTTTACGTTTGTGGTCTATCAACCTTTTTTCCAGACGTTCACCATGCTCATCCATGTAGTTAGAAGCTTCTTTCATTGCCTCTCGGAACAGGCCTAGGATTCCCCCAAAAGTTCGACTGATTGAAGTTCCTCCCAAGAAGTCGCCCACTTCTCTATTAACTCACTTCGGCTGATATTCAGCGAATCGGCTATCCGCTGCAGTCGTTTCTTCGTCTCTGGAGTAATTGTCAAGTTTAGCTGTTCCTTCTTCTGAAGATGCTTGGTTTTTCTTCCCATTTGTTTTTTCTTTGTCCATAACAAGCCGTTGAAAATATTTTACTTAACTACTTGACAAAAATGTAAGCGCTTGATAATTTAGTAAATTAAATAAGCGTTTAAAAAAACTAAGGAGGTGACACAAAGGAGAATTTTTTGTCCCACAAAGATTCTGAAGCGTTCAAATTTGTGACCGTCTCTATATATAGAGAACATTCCAATTATTCTCACGACTAACGCTGGGAGATTATTTTCCTTATAACTCCGAGCCTTCCTTCAAACATCATTAATCAAGATAAATTTAGTATTGTAAAGTATGCGACCTAAGCAATCTCCAGATAATCCTATGGGGTTTGAGTTTCCACACATAGATTTAAACCTTCCTAGATGGGCACAAGATTGTATTAATACTTGGCATAGGATTATGGAACCGGGAAACCATCTCAAAGCCATTTTTGAAGATATTGAAAGAGACTTGTTTTCTCATGTTCATGCCTACATTCAAGAAGGAATGGAGTTAGCAACCATTAGATATAAAAGGCTGTATGAAGAGAAAAAGGTTTACACCTTTAAAGATTACTGCGACAAGTTTTACCTCAAATCTCATAATAGAGCTTTAGAGACTATCTTGGCATCTCAAATAGGGTAGGAGTTGCTCTGCAACGAATTTCAACAAATACCTACCAATGTCAGTCAATGTCTTGCCTTGTCTAAGACTTTTTTCAAAGATGATTTTGGGAAGCCAGATATTGTGAGGTCTTGGCAGTGGGTTTTGGAATATAGCAAGGCTACTGGCAAAAAAATTACAGCCGGATTGATTAATTTTTTAGTTAATCCACCAAGAGAGGATGAAAAAGTGAAAGTCAAAGTTACTAAAAAAAAGTGGGAAAAATTCCAACAGAAAGCTAGAGATTCTGGTCTTGCTCCTGAGTCTGTACTAGAAAGTCTCATAGATAATTTTGTAGGGGAGGATGACACCAGTGTAGACCCAGATTTGGCCGAACCTGAGTCTGATACTAGCTCTACTAAAGTAACTGCTGAAAAACCTTTAGAGAGTAAGCCAAGGACCGAAGATTTGCAAGACTTACTCACAGAACATAACAACGATAATAGACATTTTGACACAACCTAGTGGACCGACACACCTTACAGTGCTTTTCAGTTGAGTAGACCACAAAACTGTTGTAGGAGTAATGAGTAAGGAGTAATGAGTAATGAGTAAGGAGTAATGAGCAAGGAGTAAGGAGTAAGGAGTCAGTATGATTGTGGTTTATTCATCATTAAACCACTGTAAATGGTGCCTTAGATGGTCCGGGTGGTCGGTGTGGTCTGTGTGGTCCGGGTGGGGAGGAAAAGATACCTAGAAACAAAAATAAGAGTGCACAGTTTTAGCTGTGTCAGTCTACTAGCACACTTGGTCAATACAAAAAATTCTTTACCAAACTAGGAATTTCTTGGTTGGACATTCGGGAAAAGTACGGTGATTTGAGAAAGTTGGCTACTTAGCGACAAGCTTACAGCGACTATACCTATAAGGAATTGCCATTGATTAAGTTTCTTGAGGAACAAGGTCACCAAGAAACGCCCCCTACTTCCCCCGAAGCGATCGCTACCCCAGCAGAAGTTGTGGAAGTGGGGGAAGTTGTGGAAACTGTTAAAATCTCTCTCTCCTGCTGAATACCTTTGCAATAATTCATTAGCATCCATAATTTTTCTCCAAGAGCGCTTTCCACTAACAACCATAACAGAACATTAACGGCACCCTTTAACAATCATGGTGCTAGAACCTCATATTGAGTATCTTCCAATAATTTAGTGGATTGGAAAAATATTAGCTCTCTTGAGAATTACCGGACACAGGTAGGATACGAGTCTAAGCAGCCAGGTTATACTCTTACTCATGACTGCTGACTACCTAAGTCCAACTCCGAAAGAAAGTATTTTCCTGCCAAACACTAGCTGTTTTCTGCTCGATCGCTCCCATATCCTCCCGACTTAACTTCTGAAAACCCTGAGCAACTCTAACATTAGACTTTAACATTTCCACGGACTCCGTAGCTATAACACAACAATGTACCCCTGGCAACGACAAAACATATCCCATTGCCTCTTGCATATTCAACACTCCCGGTCGGAGTAACTTACCATAAGCAGGTATCTTCATCCCAATCACACCCACATTTTTTTGTTGCGCTACTGGCAATACTGTAGGAGCAAATGGTCGAGGATGATTTTGATCAGCAGCATTAATAGAAACTAGAGTCGTATCAAACGGATAACGGCGCAACCCCTCAGCAATAACATCCGGTTCGTGATGACCTGTAATTCCAGTAAACTTGACTATTCCTTGCTCTTTTGCCTCTTCCATCGCTTTAATAGCACCTTGGGAAGCAAAAATTTGATCTAAAGTTTCCATAAACGAAACATGGTGTAACTGCCACGAGTCAAGATAATCTGTATTTAACCGTTTTAGCGATCGCTCCAACTCCTGCCATGCTCCATCGCGATCGCGTCTACCTGTCTTACTTGCCAAAAATATCTCCTTTCTATAGGGAGGCAAAACTTTTCCTAAATGTTTTTCATTTGCACCATAACTAGCAGCAGTATCAAAATATCTAATTCCCAGAGATAAGGCTGCTTCAATTATTGCGGTCGCTTCTTTTTCTTGCCCACTTTTATCTACAGGAGTTTTTCCTGCACCACCTAAACCTAAAAGTGGCACTTTTACACCTGTTTTCCCTAATACTCGTTCTGGCATTGTAGATGTAGTGGGTAGTTTCTCAGCAGATGCTACTTTTGCCTGAGTCTGTTTATTTATAGTAGTAGCACATAAGATGCCACTGGCAACAGTAGCACTGGTTATGATAAAGTTACGTCTAGTAGTTTTTTCAATCATAGTTATTGATAGTTTTTTTGACATTATACATTAGACATCTCCAGAAAAGGGGGAACAGGGAACAGGGGCAACCAACCCCCCAACCCCTCCCAGGAGGAGAATAATTGATTATTTATGGATAATAATTGATTTTACTTTTTATTTTTGGAGATGTCTATTAGACATAGGCGTGAAAATTAAAAATAAAATCAATCACTCTCTTGGTCGATTGGATATGCCGTTAGCGTTAGCGAGAGCTACCGTAGTAAGAGGAGAGCTACCATAGTAAGAGGAGAGCTACCGTAGCAAGAGGAAGCGGCTCTGAAAGAGCGGGAGACCTCGCCATCTCTCGACCGCTTTTTCCCTTTATTGGGGAGGCGAATATTGCTGAATTATTTACAGGACTTATGCTTCCCCGCTATATATGGAGTATTGTTTAGTCAATATTCCCAATATTCCCACTATAATTAGTGCCCTTGCGTAAGTCCTTATTTGACATACTCCCGACGTTGCCCTTACGGGACTAATAGGGATTCTTCAGTCTGGGAAACCCTGACCGCTGCGCATGACAGAGGTGATGTCCTCCCCCTATTTTGACTTTTACAATAACAAAATGCTCCTAAAAGTGTCAAGGGCATATGAACGTTTAGCTTATGAAGGTATCCGAATCCAGGCCCTGGCTTTCATCCCGACGCTCCCCCTCCCCCCTATGCACGGGGGGTTAGGGGGGATGGAGAGCGCGGGACTTCCCGCCAGGAAAGTTAATTATTCATCATTAATCATTAGACTTGTCGCTAAATAGAGGGAAAAAATCGCTCAAACTCAGGCAGAGTAATAATTCCAGGTACTTTAGGTTATTGATAGCTATAATCCTTACATATCAAGGGTTTTGAGGATTTTTTAAGTTATAAAGCGACAAGTCTATTAATTAGAGACTGAATGTATCAGGAAATCTAAAAAGGAGATAGGGAACACTTAACTGGGAACAGGGAATAGGTATGGAGGGAATAGGTATGGGGGTCCGAAGAAATCAAGACAAGTATTGAAGAGTTAAAATAAAGGGAACATATATACCTTTCCACCTAATCAATCTACCAAATTTCAATCTCTTGAAGTACCTTTTACTTTGAGATTTTAGTCACTCAACAACTCTCTTAAGACTTATTTTACAAACAGTTTCTTAGGGTTTGCTGATTAGTTCTCAAACCATTGACACAAAGAAGGCAATTGCCTTCTTTGTGTCGAAAAAACTATCAGGTTTTCAGCTCTTCATGCCCATGCATGTTAGGAGAAAAGGCAGACAAGCACAAAAAAATCAAGCTACAATTACCCCTCCTACTTTCTGTGTCTCCCCACCCTCCCCACACTTCCCACACTTCCTACTCTCCCCAGACTCTGCTTTTTTCAGCAAACCCTAATTATTCTTGTTTTTACTTCTCCCTCATATAAAATCCGGTTATACAGTAATCGCAAAATAATCGCGCTTATTACTTCCTCAACTGAAATATGTTAAGCTAGAAGCACGAATTTAAAAATTTATGCATTTTCATTTCCTTTCTTACTCCGTACGGACGCCCTTATGCAACGTCCCTACCTCCTTACTCCTTACTCCTCAGTAATACGATAACTAATTACCCAGATTCTATATCACTCCCCTACTCCCCGACTCCCCTACTTCAATCAAATGTAGAAAAATTTTTGAGAAATGGTATAAGATCGGTATGGGGACAAAGCTCCTATACACCAATGATTTTCTAATTTACAACCCTACATTCAGGGTCAATTATTCCCCATAGCTAATTCCAATCAATTGACATACTCCCGACGCTCCCCTCCCCCCTTTCCAAGCTATGCTTTATAAACATCTTTCTCTTTTCATAAAACTTGACAACATAGACAAGTTATGTTGAAGTCTTGAATCGGCTTTTTCAGGAGAAAAGTGTGTTTTTCAATACACTTTTTTATGAATGTAGACAGAATTCTTCCTCCCCCTCCTCCCCATCCTCCCCATCCGGACCACCCTCCCACAAGGGTTTCAAGAGTTCCTTATCAGGGATAGCTTATCCTTGGGGGGTTAGGGGGGGATGGAGAGCGCGGGACAACAGCCGGTAGTTAATGGTATAGCAGTCGCAGCCAAGATTAGGACATTTCTAAATCCTGTTTGCGGAGCATTTCCGAAGGAAAAACCCTTTGACAGTTTACTATTCCCTATTCCCTATTCACGCTTCGCCTAGCGCTATACTTAAACATTTTCTAGTTGAAAAAATGCGTCAAAGCTACTCTAGGGAATGGAATTACGTCGATGCCTTAAAAATGGCTAGAACCCGTGATGACCTACGGATTTATATTATATCTTTTTGAGGTAAAAGCCTTTTCCCATCTGTATTTGAACCTGTTTTTTGGCTCTCTAAGGTGTTTAAGTCCCATTAATCAATGAATTTAGTAATCAATTTTACAATTTTTAAAATTTTTTCAGAGTAGTTGCTAAATTTTAGCAATAGGGTTATAATTTATGTAGTAGCTACTCAATATAGCCCTAGCAAAAAAATTTGACAGAGAGAATGGGTATACCTCTCTGCCATCTATAATATCCTGATATTTTCTTCCTTTGGAAGTATAATTGCCTAAATCTGAGTAATTACTGCATTTTGTTTGTTAACTCTACCAAAATTAAGTTTTTTGCTGGTCTAAATTATTATTTATTTGACAAACAAAAGTTCAGGTTTTGCATCTACCTGCTTCTTGTATGCGGAGCATTTTCAATAACTTTGTAGGTTGCTTGCTTTGAGTAGTTGACCTAGTTTAACACTACTAATGTGTCTGGAGCTAGGAAATGGTCTAGATGATATGCACGCTCTTCAGTTTTGAGTAAAATTTGCTCATAAAGGTAGCGAGTAGCCCGATCTCCCAAACTTTCAGCTTGTCCAGCAAGACGGCGTAATAATTTAATTACATCTTGTTCTGCTTTTAGATCGTGTTCAACCATAGTACGAGAGTTAAAGCTGCCATCTTGCTCAGGAGTAAAGCAGCACATTTCAGCTAACTTAACAAAGCTAGCAACTGGAACACCACCCAAACCATTGAGGCGTTCTGCTAATTCATGGACATGATCTCTGACATCTTCATAACTTTCTTTAAAGAAGTCATGTAGTTGGGTGAACTCTGCTCCTTCTACAACAAAATGGTGTTTCTCATATTGGAGGTATAAAGCTTGGAAACTGGCCAAAGCTATATTCATACCTTCACATACAGGTTCAGTAACACTTTTTTCTAATCCAACTGGGTTATCGGCAATTTGACCAAATACTTGTACAGGAGTTGCTGTGCTATTAGACATATTATGTATCCTCTTTCAATTAACTTAGTTTAATGCTAGTTATCTAGCTTTTTTATTGCTAATAGATTTAAGTCTAGCACAGTTAATAGATGAGTCAACCTGAGTCAGGTTAACAGATAAAAGATATTATGAGTTAGCAAGTAATTTTTTTAAAACTATTGAGAAAATTTATTAAATAATGTAGACTCAGAGATAGAGGGTAACTGGTAGAAACATACTCCACTTCCACCAGAGCTTAGGAATAAATTTAGTGCTAATATATTTCAATTGTAAAAAAATGAGTACATTCAATCAGAGGCCAAACACCTGTGAAATTGTAGATGTAAGTTGTGTAGATAGATGGCAAGTATATAGACGCTTACAAGAATTAGATATTGATTGTTGGTGTGAAGTAGAAAAGCCATTACAGGTACATCTAAAAAATGTAAATGAAGTTACCCAACTAAAAAGTGTCTTAAAACAATTCACAGCTAATCGTCACGAATTGGTGCAATTGTTACAAAGTTGTTGGGAGGTTAGCTAATATGCTGATTAATACTATCAATTAAATAGGAACAAAAGTAATGTATTTCTCTGTAGAGATACAAAACTTTTACCTAAGTAATTAAACCTATCCAAAGCCACACAGATAACCATTAGTAAGCAAATAAGCAAAAGCAACAATGTCTAAATTCAAGCATCAGAAAAAATTCAGTTTGTCAGGAAAAGTCCAAGAAGTTACTCTCAAAGATGGCTATAAAGTGAAATATGTTCATGTAGAGACACCAGCAGGAAATAATTATGTTGTTAAAGTAGCCAAGGGTTTACGGCGGAATTTTTCATCGGTATTAATACCAGGTTTAGGGGTTAAGATGACTGGTGAAATGACTGTATGTAAAAAAACTGGTGAAGAAGAACTTAAAGCATATAAAATTATACCAGATTGTAGCAAAAATGCAGCAGAACCATGCCCAAATCAGACTTGGGGATTGTTGGAAAAGTCATCAAGTCAAGTAACAGAACTGAAATTACCTGAAACTGAGGGTATTTGTAGTAAATCTCAAAAAGTAACTGGAGCTAATGCTAAATGTGCAGGTAAAAAAGCTCAAATTTTGGTATGTCAAAAATCTGATTGTCAAAAACGGGGTGCAGGCAAAGTTTGTCAAGCATTGTCGGAAGCATTGAGCGATCGCGGTTTAGAAGACCAGGTGACAATCAAGAAAACGGGATGCCTGAAAAAGTGTAAAGCAGGGCCAAACATGATAATTATGCCGAACAAAGCTAAATACAGTCGGATTAGTTCGACAGAAATTCCCGAAGTTATTGAAAAGCACTTCGCCTTAGAAGCATAACATAAAAGTTTCCGAATTTATAGTAGCTTTATGTAAATTCCAATCTCTTTTTGGGGATTGGAAATTTTCTGCTGTGGAAATTTTCTGTTGTATAGTTGTAATAAATAACCAGAATAGTATAGTGATCTGTCAAGATTCAATTTTTGGGTAACTCAGGTTGTGAGCAAGACCTTCAAATAACGGGTGGTTAACTATAGCAATGAATCTGAGGGACACAACAACTGATTAATCAAACTGTGTTTCAATAATTAATAATTAATAATTAATAATTACTTCTTCTGTAATAGAAGGATTGGTTAAAAGGAATTTTTTTCTTTTCTTGGTGGATTGGATATAGTTAGGTAACCCATCCATCCAAGGACTGCTTTTTCTCCTTGAAAGGAGAAGCTTTAAACCTGATTTTTTAGGTAAAAAGTCCCTAAAAAGTTGTCAGACAGGATTCATTCTTGCCCTCCGGAGTGGGATGGTAATCTGTCGTGATAAAAACGCTACAGCAAATATAGAACCCATTTGGGATCTAGGATCGTGAGTGGGGGAGTAGGGGAGTAGGGGAGTGAGGGAGTGAGGGAGTGGGGGTATTGGATAATATAGAAGTATTTTTCAATCTTTTTTTGTATTGCCCTTATCCCACATAAGATTCCGCTCCTCAAAAATCAACATCCTGGGTGTTGATACCAATATAGATATAAACAATCAGAAAAACAGGAAATCAATTATCGAATAAAATTCATCAATTCTTTCTCTATACTCTCTAGGACTTACTCCCTACTCCCTAATCCCTAATCCCTACTCCCTCTTTTCTATAGATACGCTCTTGGTTTCTATAAAACATAAGGCGATAGGCATTCTTTACTATAGCGTTAGCTGAGTGTGGGAGTATGTCACGGGAACTACTAAGTTAATAATTAAAAGGAAACTGAAAAAGTGTCACAAACTAAGCCAACTATTTTAGTAAGTGGGGGAGCAGGATATATCGGTTCCCATGCAGTACAAGCTTTACAAAATGCAGGTTATGATGTAGTAATTTTGGATAATCTGGTTTATGGACATCGGGACATTGTAGAAAATGTCCTGAAAGTAGAAATGATTGTTGGGGATACGAGCGATCGCTCTTTATTAGATAAAATTTTTGCTACTCACAAGATTGCAGCAGTGATGCACTTTGCTGCATATATTTTTGTGGGGGAATCAGTCAAAGATCCAAAAAAATATTACAACAATAATGTGGTAGGAACTCTGACATTATTGGAAGCAATGTTGGCAGCATCGGTGAAAAAGTTTGTTTTTTCTTCGACTGCTGCTATTTACGGGGAACCGCAAACCAGTCCTATTCCTGAGGATCATCCGAAAAATCCGATTAATCCTTATGGTGCGAGTAAGCGGATGCTAGAACAAATACTGGCGGACTTTGAGGTTGCTTATGATTTTAAGTCGGTTTGTTTCCGTTATTTTAATGCAGCGGGAGCGCATCCTAATGGTTTGACTGGAGAAGATCATAATCCGGAGACTCATCTAATTCCTTTGGTATTGTTTGCAGCATTGGGTAAGAGAGATTCTATCTCAATTTTTGGCATTGATTATGATACTCCTGATGGTACTTGTATTCGAGATTATATTCATGTGTGCGATTTAGCAGATGCTCATGTTTTGGGATTGGAATATTTATTGAATGGTGGTGACAGCGATATTTTTAATTTGGGTAATGGTAATGGGTTTTCGGTTAGGGAAGTGATAGAGACTGTTAAGGAAGTAACTGGTAGAGAATTTAAGGTGGAGGAGCGCGATCGCCGTCCTGGAGATGCTCCTATTTTGGTAGGAAGTAGTGAGAAAGCAAGGAGAGTATTGGGTTGGTATCCGAAATATCCAGAGGTTAAAGAAATTATTGCTCATGCTTGGCAGTGGCATCAAAAAAGACACGACGAATAACTGGGAGTGTGGGAGGTGTGGGAGGTGTGGGAGGTGTGGTAGGTGTGGGAGGTGTGGGAGGTGTGGTAGGTGTGGGGAGATGGAACATTTGTTAGAATTTAATTGCTGAAGATATGAATTAAGGAGAATCAAACTAATGGTTATTCCAGATATTCCTGATGGTTGGAAATATGTTATTAGCTCGTTAGTTGCTGGAGGTATCGCAATATTTGTCACTTTCTTAAACAACCGTTATCAACTAAGTAAAGATACTAAGATTTGGGAAAAAGAAAAGTTGTGGGAAGGTTATCAAAAGTGTATTTATAATTTAAACTTAATAGATGTTTTATGGACAGATTTGAGCGCAGAACACGGAATCAATTACGTTTTTAAAATAGAAGGGAGAGAAAAAATTTGTACCCTATATTCAGAAATATTTCCCTATTTATATTGGATAATATATAATCATCCAAAATCTCTAATCATAATAAATAAAAGCGTTGAAAGAAATAATTGGAAAAGAGGAAATAAAAAAAAATCAGATGAAAAAACTTAGTTTTTTCATTTCCAATCCTCAACTTTTAAATCCTATGAAGCAAGAGCTTACTAAGTTAATGGTTAACGACCCTAGACTTTCACAATAATAATATAAGTAAAAAACAATTTAACTCTTGAAAACTAAACTTATTGCTAAACAATTATGAAATTTATCAGTCCTAAAATTGATTATGCCTTTAAAAAAATATTCGGCTCTAGTCAATCTCAACAAATACTTATCAGTTTTCTAAATGCCATTATTTATGATGGTGAAAATATCATCCAATCTTTAACAATTAATAATCCCTATAATCCTGGTCAAATAGAATCTTTAAAAGATAGTTATTTAGATATTAGAGCCACATTATCTGACAAATCAATAGTGATTATTGAAATGCAAGTTTCTCCGATGCAAGCTTTTGGGAAACGGGTGGCTTATAATCTGTGTAAAACTTATGCTAATCAATTAGAAAAAGGTGAACTTTATTTTCTGCTAAATCCAGTAATAGCTGTGACAATTACTGATTTTAATATGTTTGATGTTGAGCAACTTCCCGAAGCTATCAATAGATTTGTGTTTAAAGAGCAGAAAAAAAATGTTGATTATATAGAGGATGATTTAAAATTAATATTTGTGGAATTACCAAAATTTCAGAAAAAATTAGAGGAATTAGAGAGTTTAATAGATAAGTGGATTTTCTTTTTAAAAGAAACTGCTAGTTTGGATATAATTCCCGAATCTTTAGGGGAAGTGCCAGAAATTGAACGCGCTCTAAATATTGCTAATCGAGCTAATTATAGTAGGAAAGAATTGGAGGAATTTGAACGACGAGCAATAATGTTGCAAGATGAAACAGGGAAAATAACTTATGCGAAAGAAGAAGGTCGCGCTGAAGGTCGCGAAGAAGGTCGTGCTGAAGGAATAAACATAGGGGAATTAAAAATAGTAATGTCTTTAATTAATCAACGTTTTGGAGAGGTTGATAAAGATATTAGTAATCAGATTTCTAATTTAAAGAGTGAAAATTTAGAAAGTTTAGTTAAGGCACTTTTTGATTTTAATACTCTGGCAGATTTATTGAGTTGGTTGGATAATCTGTAAATTCAGTTATCAGTTATAGCGCTACTTGAATAGGGAATAAAGAATAGTAGAATTTCAAAGGATTTTCCTACGAAATGCGGAGCAAACAGGATTTAGAAATGTCCTCACCTTAATCCGTAGCGCTATATCAGTTAGGTTGAGGTTTGGAACGTCTAATTTTGCCTTGAAAATGTCAAAGTTGAGGTTGGAAACCTCTAAAATATTAATGTATGAATGCATGACTTTATTTTTATTCCCTGAAATCTTCAGTTAGAATGTTATTATACATAATTAGAAATCTACTTCTTGCTCAACCATTATGAAATTTATCAATCCTAAAGTTGATTATGCCTTTAAAAAAATATTCGGCTCTAATCAATCTCAACAAATACTTATCAGTTTTCTGAATGCCATTATTTATGATGGTGAAAATATCATCCAATCCTTGACAATTAATAATCCCTATAATCCTGGTCAAGTAGAATCTTTAAAAGATAGTTATTTAGATATTAGAGCCACATTATCTGACAAATCAATAGTGATTATTGAAATGCAAGTTTCTCCGATGCAAGCTTTTGGGAAACGGGTGGCTTATAATCTGTGTAAAACTTATGCTAATCAATTAGAAAAAGGTGAACTTTATTTTCTGCTAAATCCAGTAATAGCTGTGACAATTACTGATTTTAATATGTTTGATGTTGAGCAACTTCCCGAAGCTATCAATAGATTTGTGTTTAAAGAGCAGAAAAAAAATGTTGATTATATAGAGGATGATTTAAAATTAATATTTGTGGAATTACCAAAATTTCAGAAAAAATTAGAGGAATTAGAGAGTTTAAT
>NZ_JAAHHT010000129.1:0-6783 GCF_010672085.1 Okeania sp. SIO3I5 | reverse complement strand
AAGCTATCAATAGATTTGTGTTTAAAGAGCAGAAAAAAAATGTTGATTATATAGAGGATGATTTAAAATTAATATTTGTGGAATTACCAAAATTTCAGAAAAAATTAGAGGAATTAGAGAGTTTAATTGATAAGTGGATTTTCTTTTTAAAGGAAACTGCTAAATTGGATATAATTCCAGAACCTTTAAAGGAAGTACCAGAAATTGAACGCGCTTTAAATATTGCTAATCGAGCTAATTATAGTAGGAAAGAATTAGAGGAATTTGAACGACGAGCAGTGATGTTACAAGATGAGAAAGGGAAAATAACTTATGCGAAAGAAGAAGGCAGAGCAGAAGGCAGAGCAGAAGGCAAAGCAGAAGTCGTAATGTTGTTAATTAATCAACGTTTTGGAGAGGTTGATAAAGATATTAGTAATCAGATTTCTAATTTAAAGAGTGAAAATTTAGAAAGTTTAGTTAAGGCACTTTTTGATTTTAATAGTCTAGCAGATTTATTGAGTTGGTTGGATAATCTGTAAATTCAGTTATCAGTTATAGCGCTACTTGGAATCGGGAATCGGGAATAGTAGAATTTCAAAGGATTTAAGGATTTAGAAATTTCCTCAGCTTAATCTGTAGCGCTATATCAGTTAGGTTGAGGTTTGGAACGTCTAATTTTACCTTGAAAACGTCAAAGTTGAGGTTGGGAACCTCTAAAACCATAATGCGTGAATGCATGACTTGATTTTTATTCTGTGAAATCTTCAGTTAGAATGTTACTATAGATGATTAGAAATCTACTTATTGCTAAACGATTATGAAATTTATCAGTCCTAAAGTTGATTATGCCTTTAAAAAAATATTCGGCTCTAATCAATCTCAACAAATACTTATCAGTTTTCTGAATGCCATTATTTATGATGGTGAAAATATCATCCAATCCTTAACAATTCAAAATCCTTATAATCCTGGTCAAGTAGAATCTTTAAAAGATAGTTATTTAGATATTCGAGCTACATTATCTGACAATTCAATAGTGATTATAGAAATGCAAGTTTCTCGGATGCAAGCCTTTGATAAACGGGTAGATTATAATTTGTGTAAAACTTATGCTAATCAATTAGAAAAGGGTGAACTTTATTTTCTGCTAAATCCAGTAATAGCTGTGACAATTACTGATTTTAAGATGCTTGATGAACTTCCCGAAGCAATCAATAAGTTTGTCTTTAAAGAGGAGAAAAAGAATGTTGCTTATATAGGGAAAAATTTAAAATTAATATTTGTCGAATTACCAAAATTTCAGAAAAAATTAGAGGATTTACAGAGTTTAATTGATAAGTGGATTTTCTTTTTAAAGGAAACTGCTAAATTGGATATAATTCCCGAATCTTTAGGGGAAGTACCAGAAATTGAACGGGCTCTAAATATTGCTAATCGAGCTAATTATAGTAGGGAAGAATTAGAGGAATTTGATAAACGAGCAATGATGTTGCAAGATGAAAGAGGGAAAATAAATTATGCAAAAGAAGAAGGCAGAGCTGAAGGAAGAGCTGAAGGTAAAGCTGAAGGGAGAGCTGAAGGGAGAGCTGAAGGTAAAGCTGAAGTCGTAATGTTGTTAGTTAATCAACGTTTTGGAGAGGTTGATCAAGATATTAGTAATCAGATTTCTAATTTAAAGAGTGAAAATTTAGAAAGTTTAGTTAAGGCACTTTTTGATTTTAATAGTCTGGCAGATTTATTGAGTTGGTTGGAAAATCTATAAATTCAGTTGAGGTTTCAAACATCTTGGTTAAAGTTTGAAACCTCTAAAATCTGACTTTTGATTTTTTGTTGTGTTAAACTTAAATCACAACATAGCAATCCTAAAAAGGAGATACAAATATGTTAGAAAATACTGAAAAGAAGGTTGATATAGATAAAAATTATGTGGATGTTGGTGTAGGTATTAACATAGGAAAAATTGAAAAGTCAAAATTTATTCAAATTAATGAATCTCAGCAGCAAAATTTAGCAGAAGCAGCAAAAGATATTCAAGAATTACTAGAGCAACTAGATGAAACTTATCCATCAAATACAACGGCTGGTAAAATGAAAATTGCTGCAGAAGTAATTACACAAATTGATAATCATCCAACTAAAGCCAAAAGAATATTCAGTGCTATAAAAGCTGGTGGAGTTGCTGCTGTTGAACAATTACTTAATCATCCTGCTAGTAGTTTTATTATTGGAGCGTTGGAAGATTGGCAAAAGAATAAAGAAAAAGCAGTTGAATAAAACTTTTAACAGTTGTCATTGCGACGAGAGGAAGCAATCTCAGGGGTTGAGGAGATTGCTATCCTTACGGAATGCTTTGTAAATCTTCCACGAGTGTAAGTCGCAATGACTTGGATATAGTAATTATCCAGATTTTATATAAGTCCTGAGAATGTCAAATTTTAAATTATAAAGAAGTACAAATATGTCAGAAAATACTGGAGATAAAGTTGACGTCAATAAAAATTATGTAGGTACTGGTATAGGTGTCAATAAGGGAAATATTATTAACTCAACGTTTGCTAATACAATCAATTATTTAGACACCGGAACAAAGGGACTGCCAAGGAAGGGGGAGCCGGCAAATTTTCCTAATAACCTGAATAAACTACGCACTGGTGCTGTCAAGTTTGTCGGTAGAGATGGAGACCTCAAAACATTACATGACCAACTTCAGGAAAAGGAGCGAGTTTCTATCACAGAAGTCAAGGGGATGGCAGGAGTAGGCAAGACAGAATTGGCTCTCCAGTACGCTCTCTTATCTAAAAGGGAGTTGACTTATCCTGGTGGTATTTGCTGGATAGGGGTTCGGGAAAGGAGTGTTCTAGAACAGTTATTAAAATTTGCTCGGATTCAACTAGGGCTATTTCCCCCAGAAGATTGGAATTTAGAAGACCAGCTTGAATACTGTTGGTCGAACTGGCAACCTGCGGGAGATGTGCTAATTATTTTGGATGATGTGGATAAGTATGAGGAAATTAAACGTTATTTACCCCCACAGGAAAAACGTTTCAAATCGCTAATTACTACCCGCAGATATTCGCTGTCAGCATCTTTTGAAAATTTGCGTTTGGAAGTATTGGATGAGGGTTCTGCTTTGGAGTTGTTGGAGGCGTTAATTGGTGAGTCTCGCGTGGCAGAGCAAAGAGAGGAGGCTAAACAACTATGTCAGTGGTTGGGATATTTACCTTTGGGGTTAGAATTGGTGGGAAGTTTTCTCAAGGTGCAACGATCTGGGTGGAAGTTGGCAAGAATGATACAGGAGTTGGAGAAGCTAGCTTTAGATTCGTCTGCGCTAGAGAAACCATGGGGAGAAATGACGGCGGAAAGAGGAGTGAAAGCTGCTTTGGAATTAAGTTGGCGGGAGTTGGATGAGGGAGCTAGATATTTGGGTTGTTTCTTGAGTATGTTTGCCTTAGCTCCTATTCCTTGGAGTTTGGTGGAACAGTGTTTGTCTGGAGGTGAAAGTCAGGAGGAAGAAATTACGCAGAAATGGTTTCCTACTTTCTCACAGTTGTGGTCATCATTGGTTCCTCAGAGAAAAGCAAATGTACTAGAGTTAAGGACTTTGGAAGATGTTAGGGAAGATAGTTTGTTAGGCTTAAACTTGATTCAACAGACGGTGGAGGAAACTTTTCAATTACATCAATTAGTACGTCTATATTTCCGAGACAAGTTAAATAAGATGAAAAAAGCAGAGCAGTTGAGGTATCAGTTTTGTCGGGGTATGGTGGTGGAAGCAAAAAAAGTTCCTCAGACTTCAGTAAAAGCAGACATAGAAAAACTAAGCTTGTCTATTCCTCACTTGACTGAGACAGCTACGGAGATGCGATCGTGGGTTGAGGATAAAGATTTGACCTTGCCATTCACCGCACTTGCCAGATTTTATGAAGGTCAGGGATTATATGGACTAGCAGAACCTTGGAGTCAGCAATGTTTAGATATTACTCGCATTCGTTCGGGAGTTGAGCATCTACATGAAGTTCCTGAGACTCCAGTAAAAGCAGAGATAGAAGAAGTAGCTTTATCTATTGAGATGCAAAAGTGGCTTGGAAATTTGACCTCGCGGTTCTCCGGGTTTGCCAGATTATATGAAGGTCAGGGATTATATGAACTAGCAGAATCTTGGGGTCAGCAATGCTCAAATATTACTCGCGTTCGTTCGGGAGTTGAGCATCTACGTCATCTACATGATGTTGCCTCCAGTCTCAACAGTCTGGCAATACTCTACTCCAAACAAGGGCGATATACAGAAGCGGAACCTTTGTTTCTAGAAGCTCTGGAAATGAAAAAGCGACTCCTAGGAAAAGAACATCCTGATGTGGCTAACAGTCTCAACGATCTGGCAACACTCTACTACTTCCAAGGGCGATATACAGAAGCGGAACCTTTGTTTCTAGAAGCTCTGGAAATGAAAAAGCGACTCCTAGGAAAAGAACATCCTGATGTGGCTAACAGTCTCAACAATCTGGCAGCACTCTACTCAGACCAAGGGCGACACACAGAAGCAGAACCTTTGTTTCTACAAGCTTTGGAAATGACAAAGCGACTCTTAGGAACAGAACATCCTGATGTAGCTAACAGTCTCAACAATCTGGCGTTGCTATACTCAGAGCAAGGGCGATACAAAGAAGCAGAACCTTTGCTTCTAGAAGCATTGAAGATGAAAAAGCAACTCCTAGGAGCAGAACATCTTGATGTTGCTATGAGTCTCCACAATCTGGCAAAACTCTACTACTCCCAAGGGCGATACAAAGAAGCAGAACCTTTGCTTCTAGAAGCATTGAAGATGAAAAAGCGACTGCTAGGATATTCACACCCTGATGTTGCCATGAGTCTCAACAATTTGGCATTACTTTACTACTACCAAGGGCGATATACAGAAGCAAAACTTCTGTATCTAGAAGCATTGGAGATGGGAAAGGAACTGCTAGGAGCAGAACATCCAAATACTCAAACTTTTCTGAAAAACTATCTATATTTTTTACAGCAAGTTCTCAGAGAAAACAGACAAGAGGACTTATCTGATGAAAGGAGTTTGCAAATAATATCAGAAATGGAGAAATCATCTTTAGAGAATAGTTGAATAATGGTAATTTAAAATTAATTTTCTCTGACGGAAATAGGTGATCGCAACTATTCCCTCCTGACTCAGAGGCGATCGCTCCCTAGTAGCTAGACACTGATTATGCCACGGATACACGGATGATTTTTTTCAGTTTGGCGATCGCTCCCAACTGATAACTGATAACTGATAACTGAAATTGGCGATCGCTCTTTCCCACTATAATTATGATATAATATAACAGTAAAAATAGCAGAGTCAAACCCAATGATAGCTAACCAAAATCAATTCTATGTTTCTCCAGAAGACTATTTAGCAGGAGAGCAACAAAGTCCGATTAAACATGAGTATAGACAAGGCCAAATTTATGCAATGGTAGGGGCAAAGAAACCCCACGTTATTATTGCTAGTAATTTAGACAGATTATTAGGCAATCATCTTCTTGATAATGACTGTCTTGTACTTCCTTTGGATATTAAAGTTCGACTTGAAGTTGCTAATTGTTATTATTATCCTGATGTGGTAGTAACTTGTGATGAACGGGATTTAAGTTCAACTGAAGACTTTATTCTTTATCCGTCTTTAATCATAGAAATTTTGTCTCCAAGCACAGCTAAATTTGATAGAGGAGGTAAATTTACTGATTATCAAACTGCTACAAGTTTACAAGAATATGTATTAGTTAGTCAGTCTGAGATGAGTATAGAATGTTTTCGGAAAAATGAAGAAGGAATTTGGATTTCTCAAACTTATAATAGGGGAGAAAAAGTTAATTTTGCTAGTCTAGATTTTAATTGTCAGATTGAATTAATCTATCAAAAAGTTCCTGGGATAGCTAAGGATTAAAATCTTTGCTCATAGCTAAATTTATCTAAAGATGAATGGAGTTTGTAAATAAAATCAGACATGGAGAAATCGTCTTTAGAGAATAGTTGAATAATGGTAATTTAAAATCAATTTTATCTGAGGGACATAGGCGACTCCAACTCTTCCCTCGTGACTCCCGATTCAGAGGCGATCGCTCCTCATTAGCTAGACACTGATTATGCCACGGATATACGGATAATTTTTTTGTTAGTTTGGCGATCGCTCCCCATTAGCTAGACACTGATTATGCCACGGATACACGGATGATTTTTTTGTTAGTTTGGCGATCGCTCCCCATTAGCTAGACACTGATTATGCCACGGATACACGGATGATTTTTCTTGTCAGTTTGGCGATATAGCTGCCGCTAGGCTTCGCCAACGCTCCCCATTGACACTATTCCAAATATGTGCTAAAAATTTTACATCAATCTTTATAAGAGTGTATAATTAACGGATTTTTTTGCCACCTATGGACAGAAAACTTAACATTACTATTCCAGAAGCAACAATGCAATTAATTGAGGAAACAATGCCTCAAGAAAATCTGGAGCAATTAATTAATAAAGCTCTAAATTTTTACATCAAGCAAAACTTATCAGAAAATCTCAAAGAAGAACTACGCATCGGAGCGATAAAACGAGCAGAACGTGATTTGCAATTAGCCGAAGAATGGTATGAACTAGAAGAAGAAGCATGGGAAAAAATCAATCAATAAATCCTCAAAGATGAGAAATATATTTAGTGAATTTTGACCCTAGTCTTGGTTCAGAAATCAAAAAAACTCGTCCGGCATTAATTTTGCAAAATGATACTTCAAACATTTATATTCAGATA
>NZ_JAAHHT010000128.1:1766-25998 GCF_010672085.1 Okeania sp. SIO3I5 | reverse complement strand
AAGGGTTGTCAATTTATACGGAGTTTAATTCTCAATTAATTTGTTTGGTTGGGGAGCATGAGTTGTTGATTGAGAATCGGATTGAGCGGCTTTTATCGTTGTCTCGATTTGAAAAATATTTGGCTGCTGTAGAGGATTTGAAGTTTGGCTTGACTACGAAACTGATTGAGATTGAGGTGGTGCTTCCCGATAAGCTTCCTTTAACAAGTCTTTCACTGGTTCAACATCCGGGTTTTTGTCTATAAAGTTAGCAATAGTAAACTCCGAAGGGAATGGATTTTCAGCAATGAAGCGACGAAACAATGTATATGTATTGTATGGTAAATTAAGTCGTTGTATTTCTACCATCAGACGTGGGATATAGCTCTGATTCTGTGGTTCGTCTGGAAAATCAAAAGATTTTGAAAAGTCAGGTTCTACTGCTTCTACTGAATTTCTAGCTGCCTCTACCATAGATAGTATAGATGGATGTTGAATTTCACCATCTTGCTCTATCCATTTTAAAGTTAATCCTTGAAAAGCTTCATATAATGGCTGTGGAAATGGCTGTGGAGCATCAACCTGATAGGCAGGTTCCCCACGATTAATGCGATCGCAAATTTCTACAAGTCCCTTGCACAGATTGATCAATAAAATTTCATCTTCATTAAATTGCATATCTACACTAAATTACTTTGGGATTTATCACATTTTATTAGGTTTGTCAATAATTATTATATCTTGATAATTTTTGACTGACAAACTTTTCTTCAATAATTATACAATGCGTAAGGGCGAATGGCCATTCGCCCCTACAATATAGACTCTTATCTTTCTGGTTTGATATTAAACCTGACGATAAGCAATTACAACATAAAAAGGATCGCCTCCTCCTAAACCTAACATCTGCAAAAAACTAGGTACATTTGACTTTTGAGAAATTACCTCTACTTGACTAAAACCAGGAACACCATTAGCATTTTTTACAGACTCAAAATAACTTTTCACTAACTTTACTCTTCCCTCTTCCGAATTATCTCGCCAAGCAGCGATCGCCTTCTGAGCAAACATCCGATTAGAAAAACTAATAATTGCTATCCCACCAGGTTTAAGAATACGATGAATTTCATAAAATATGGCATCAGGATATTGCAAATATTGAATCGAAGCACAGTTGAGTACAGCATCAAAATCTTTGTCCGGGAAAGGTATTTTTAAATCCTGATTAAAATTTTGAACAAAGTAATGACTTAATTGACGATTTTTTGCCAACTCCTCCTCATTCATACCATGTCCTTCAACATGGGCAAATTCGATATCTTCCGGTAAATGAGAAATCCAACTACTCATCATATCTAAAATTCGAGTATGAGGTTGGAGGCGATCGCGATATAAATTGGTCAACTGATCAATAAATCCTTCATCCACATGGGTAACAAATCTGGGAAAAGAATAAAATAAGCGATCGTCAGAATCATCTAATTTTGTCCGTTGGTTAGCTTGTAATAACATAAAAAGTCAAGGTAGGTTTACACTACATATATTGTAGGTAAATATTACAAAATGTGCAGTAAACTTTAAAGGTAAAATATATTTAATACCAATTATCAAAAAGGATGCGTCAGGGCAAACTGCCGTTTGCCCCTACAATTCGTTTATACATAGGACTTACGCAAAGAAACCCGGTTTCTCGTAATATGTTTATTGTCAAAAACAACAATTTATCGTAGAAACCGGGTTTCTGGGTTCGCCTGCGTAAGTCCTGATACAAAAATAAACTTCGGTATTACTAATAACCGATAACTGAAATGACACAACTCCCACCTTTAATTCCCCGCGACATTTTATTCGGCAACCCCGAACGTACCAACCCAAAACTTTCCCCTGATGGTAAATATCTTGCCTACATCGCTCCAGATGAGAAAAACGTTTTGCAAGTATGGGTACGAACTGTAGATAAAGAAGACGATCGCCAAGTTACCGCCGACAAAAAACGAGGCATTCGGAGCTATCTTTGGACTTACAACCAAGACCAACTGATCTACCTCCAAGATGCTGACGGTGATGAAAACTTTCATCTCTATCAAGTAAATATTCAATCTAACATAGTGCGCGATCTGACTCCATTCCAAGGAGTTAAAGCAGACATAATAGATATAGATCGTAATTTTCCCGACCAAATATTGGTGGGAATGAACCTGGAAACCCCCCAAATATTCGATGTTTACCGCATCAACCTCAACAATGGTGCAGTAGAATTTGACACCGATAACCCAGGCAATATTGTTGGTTGGACTGCTGATGCTCAATTCAAAATTCGGGCAGCGATCGCTAGAAGTCAGGATGGAGGTTCCGACATCTTTTATCGGGAAACCACAGAAAAATCTTGGGAAACTATGCGCCACTGGGGACCAAATGAAGAGGGTAGTCCTGTTCTCTTCTCCGAAGATGGGAAAATTCTCTATATATCAGGTAATCACGATGCTAATGCTAAACGTCTACTTGCTCTAGACGTTGTTGCTCGTCAAGAAAAGGTGGTTGCTGAAGACTCCCAATATGACATTAGTGGTCTCATAATTCATCCGACTACTCGTACTATTGAAGCAGTAGGTTTCTACAAAGACAAGTTAGAATGGCAAATTTTAGACGATAGTCTTGTTGCAGATTTTGAATTCCTGAAATCTGCTCACAAAGGGGAGTTTCGCATCGTAGACCGCACGATCAACGACCTCAAGTGGTTAGTATCTTATTTCACTGATGACGGACCAGTTTATTATTATGCTTATGATCGCTCTGCCAAAACTACAACGTTTTTGTTTACGAACCAACCGAAACTAGAAGGTTTACAGTTAGCTCCTATGGAACCTGTTTCCTATACTGCTAGGGATGGTTTAACTATTCATGGATATTTAACTAAACCTGTGGGAGCTTCTACTTCAGGACCAGCAGTGCTTTTAGTTCATGGAGGACCTTGGGCGCGGGATACTTGGGGTTACAGACCGCAAGCTCAATGGTTAGCGAACCGGGGTTATGTGGTATTGCAAATTAATTTCCGGGGTTCAACTGGTTATGGTAAAGATTTTCTCAATGCTGGCAACCGGGAATGGGGCGCGAAAATGCACGACGATCTAATTGATGGAGTTAACTGGTTAGTTGAACAGGGTATTGCTGACAAAGAGAAAATTGCTATCATGGGTGGTTCTTATGGTGGTTATGCAACATTAGCTGGATTAACTTTTACTCCGGAAGTGTTTGCTGCTGGTGTAGATATTGTCGGACCGAGTAATTTGATTACTTTAATGGAAACTATTCCACCTTATTGGGAACCGTTGAAGAAAGTCTTTGGTCATCGTATGGGAGATATTGAAACAGAACCAGAATTTTTGAAGTCGCGATCGCCTCTGTTTTTTGTGGATAAAATTCAGAAACCTTTGTTAATAGGTCAAGGAGCGAATGATCCACGGGTGAAGGAGTCAGAAAGCGAGCAAATTGTGAAGGCAATGGAAGATGCTGGTAAACCTGTAAAATATGCTCTATATACAGATGAAGGACATGGTTTTGCTCGTCCAGAAAATCGTTTGCATTTTTACGCGATCGCTGAGGAATTCTTAGCAGAATATCTGGGTGGGAAATTTGAACCGGTGGGTTCTATAGAAGGTCACTCTGGTGTAGTTAAGTAAGATCATTTTTGATTGAATAGATATCTTTTATTTGGTTAGAACACAGTAGGGACGTTCCATGGAACGTCCCTACAAAGTTTTGTTTGTGATAATACGGCGATCGCTCCTCTAGCGTTTCCTGATGCTAAGATTTTAGTTGGGGAGTTGTTGCGATCTGTGGAGCAAGTTTAGGTAGAGATAAATGCTGGGCGATCGCTCCTAATATTAAACCTCTTGCAAAATTATTAATTAAACCAATTCAAAATATAAAATCAACAATTTTATCCCCACTATTCCCTATTCCCTATTCCCTATTCCCTATTCCCTATTCCCTGACTTCTGCAAGAAGTCTATAGTTTCTCATCTAATGATAAGTTATGGATAGATTTTTCTAATTCTAATAATTTTGGAGATATCATAATTAATAAAATCTGTTGAGGATTGTTTGACAAGAATTATAACATAAATAATTGTGATATTCGATTTTATTTATAGGTTAGTATACTATAATCATTGTCAATTGATTCAAAGCTGGAGAATTATGTTAATTGAGAAAATAATAGAAGAACTGCAAGATATCCCAGAGGAGAAACTATCAGAAATTTATGAGTTGATTCACGACTTCCGTTTACGGTTAAATCTAGAAAACCCCCAACCTCGGACTCCTGGACTCCTCACTGGAAAACTGGGGGAGCATTCTTTGAAACCCTACCCGAAAAGAAACTTCAACAACGGGAATGAGCTATCTGCTTAATTGTCGCTTAAATCTTCCCCAGTATTGATTACCAACTCCTGAAAAAGGGCAACGGAAATAATTGTAGTTGCAGGTAAAAGTGCCTGCATTTCTTCAAAGTCGTAGTCACCTGTAATTAAAAAATTAGCTTGACTGACAATTGCACAAGCTAAAAATTTTTCATCTTTACGATCTCTGGGAAAATTTACCTCAACTGCAACCTCAACTTTTGTAGTTGCTTCCTCAAGAATATTTAACCATTTTTGCTTAACAAGATCGGTTAATTTTTTTTGGAATTTTGGACGATTTAATACCTGTCGATATTCATTTAAAATCGGTTCTGAGACAATCCACTCCCAATCATCCTTTGCCATAATAAAATCAACAGTGTTTTCAGGTTTTCCATCGGCAATTATGGCAGAAACTAAAACATTTGTATCAATAATAATCTTCATTCTTCCCTTCTGAATGCATCAATTTCTGCTGCAATCTCAGCTTCAGATAGAGGATTATCTGCGTATAGTTCTTGAACTTCTCTACACAAGTTCCTAAACCTTTGAGCTAGAGCAGCTTTTTTAGGATTGAAAGTTTGGTTGTTATTCGACTCCTTAATTTTTTTTAGATTTTCTTCTAGTAAATTTTGAGCTACTTCTCCTTCTACGATAGAAATATCTATGCTATCTCTATCGGGGGTTTTATCTACTTTTTTAATGCTAATAAAGTCACCTTCTCTTGTAACTTCAACTTCATCTAGACCAGTCAAAAAAGATGGGGGAATGATCAAACCATTTTCATTGACTTTTAATCTCATTAATATCTCCTTTTAATTGTTGATGTTCATATCCTCAATAGTAAAACTAATTATATTAGCTTTACAAGATTATTTTAACATGGTTAGGTAATTGTTGCGACTTGTGGAGCGGAATAGATATTGTTGGGAAATTTGAGTAGTGATGGGAGGCGATCGCTAAACTTTTCTCAATCATAATACTAGCGAAATTTATAGTTATATCTAAATAATATACAATTTTACTCCATTAGTTGTTGTACTTCATTTAATGGTAAATCTACTGCTTCAGCAATTTGTTGTGCTGTTAAACCAAGTTTGATTAATTTAGAGACTGTATTTAATTTATTTGTATGCAAGACATTTTCAGCGATGGGTTGGCAGAAAGTAGCGTTTTTATCATCTGATTTTTCGTTGACAAAATCCCTATTTTTTAGTTCTGTTGTTTCGGGATTATTGCATAGATTAATATTACCAATTTGTACTGGATTAACAATAATTTGATGTTGAGAATTTGTGAACCCTAAACGTTCAACTTTAGCGACAAAATTCGACTTATTTAACCTCTCTCCAAAAACCTCTGATAAAAGTTGCCAGAGTTCGTATCCTTCATCTTTGACATGACCATTAGAACATTTATATTGTTCTGCAATTTCTCTGTATTTTTCATTATTCAGAACACCCTTTAAAATTCCCATTTGTAGATTATTTAGGTGTCTTCCCGTTTGCTGAAAGACCAACTCATCAATTGAATTTAAAACTGTTTGCCAGTCCATTATCTTAACAATTAATTTTTCCGAAAAGCTTATCCGCTATTATCCTTCATTATCCGTCTTTTTTAGATTTTTTTAACAAAATCCCCGTTTTTATCCGTCCTTTTCCGACTTGTAGATATGAAAATGAGCGAATTAGAATTGTATTAGATGCCTAATTATAGGGCAAAAAGAGTAAACAAATTAAGGTAGTAAGATGTCAAAAATCATTACAGAATTTATTAACTCAACAAAAAAAAGCTTGGTTCGTTCTTTAGCTTTAACTGTTGCTGCTACATCTGCTGTAACTTTATTATCAGCAACTTCTACGAATGCTCAAGGCGGTCCTTTGCAAGGAAGAATAATTTCTCTCTATGAATGTACAGAAAATTATGGTGTTTTGAAAGGTCATAGACTAGCCGTTGCTAAAGTATACGATGACAGAAGTGGTAGAGAACCAAGCACTCTTGTCATCTACTCTACTCATCCTTCTCATGGTCTTGACCGACCAGAATTTTTAGAAATGGCTAAAGATAGCAGAGACAATAGAAAGTATTTAGACTTTTACTGGAGTGAGCAAAAAGGTAGTAATGTTTGTGGAGTCTCAAGACCCGAGCGTTATCATTTCTTGAGAAATATGCGCTATAGTCGCTAAAGTTTTAAAGGTTGTAGGTTGGGTTGAGGTAACGAAACCCAACACAAATAATTTTTTCTAAAACCCTGTCTCTAAATCTATTTTTATTTATTGGTTATAAGTGCTATAATTGAACCAGAACTTGCTGTATATTTAAGAAGTTAACTTTATGTTAGTAAAAGGAATTAAAAAAGGAAAAATTATCGAGTTATTAGAGGAAGTAAATTTACCAGATAACCAAGAAATTTTAATAGAAATTAAAGAAGTTAATGATTTTTGGTCAGCCTATCAAAAATTTAGGGCAAAAATAGAACGAGAAGGAATTACTTTTGATGATAATACTTTTGATAACTTACGAGATAAGTCACCAGGGAGAGAAGTTGATTTATGAATTTAAAGTATTTGCTAGACACTAATATAATTTCTGAGTCTATGCGTCCTTCTCCTCATCCTCAAGTTGTTAATAAATTTAGAATCAATAAATTAAAAATTTGTACAGCTACAGTAGTTATTCACGAATTGTTATATGGTTGCTGGCGTTTACCAGAATCAAAGAAACGTAATTTTTTTGAGGAATATATCAACGATCTGATTTTAAATATCCCTGTATTTAATTATGATTTAAAATCGGCACAATACCATGCAAAAGAGAGAACTAGATTATCTAAGATAGGTAAAACTGCTAGTTTTATTGATAGTCAAATTGCCTCTATTGCTGCTACTAACAATCTAATTTTAGTAACTAACAATGTAGTTGACTTTGAAAATTTTGAAGATTTAAAACTAGAAAACTGGTTTGTTGAATAAAAGTGCAATCGAATTTATTCTATTAACTATAGTAATCCTTACGAGTTACTCCCAGTAAAACGACTCGTCCATGTATAATCAAATTTCGCAATTTATTAATGATAGAAATTACATCATTTGGTGTATTGCGTCGCAGTGCAAGAGACCAAATAGAAGTATCAACTACAACATTCATATTTTTTGTCTTTGTTGCTTATAATTATAATTTTCTTCATAGTCGATAGTACCAAATAATTCTAATACCTTCAGTTGTTGGCGACGTTGAATATATTCATGCAAAGCTGCTTCTATCAATAGATTTACTGTTGAATTATCGCTCAAAGCTAGAGCTTCCTTAAGGAGTTTTTTGTCAATATTAATATTAGTTACCATATATTTATTTTGTAGTAATTTGTGATTAAATTATTATAATAAAAAAACTGTCACAAGTGTTATCATTTAACAAATTCAGGACTTACGCACAGGCACTACATAAAGTGTGATGGTGCGTTACTAAGCGCGCTTTTTCCTGACGGAATTCTCCGCAAACATGTCCGCTCTTAGCGGAAACACACCCTACTAATAGCGTTCATGTGTAAGTCCTAAAATTAATTAATTATCGAAAAAAACCGATGGCTGAAATTACTATAGACGAGACTAAACTAAAAGAATTGCTGAAAGTAGCAATTATTGAATTACTGGAAGAACAAAAAGAAGAATTTTCAGAAATTTTAGCAGAAACCTTAGAAGATATTTTGATAAAAAAAGCAATTTAAGAAGGTGAAAATAGCGAACCAGTTAGCCAAGAATAAATCTTCAAAATCCTCAATAAAAAACTATGAATATTGAGTTGAGAAAGAGTTGTGAAAAATATTTGTTAAATTGTGTTGATATTGATTATTAGTATACTATTATTTAAAATAATCAGGACTTAGGCAAATTCTTATACAACAGGCTATTCCTCGGAGGGCGAATGCCATTCGCCCCTACAGATGGTCTATATTTTCTTATGTTGCGTAAGTCCTGATAATCATTTTTTTCAATAAAGTAATTATGAATGAATCCAAATTTTCGTCTTCTTTTAGCGGTAATTTCACCAAAAGCAATTGCTGCTGTTTCATCAAAAGGCAAAACTCTTCCACCGAAATCTTCAGCAAACATTAATTGAGCTGCTTGAGTCAGTTCATTTTGACGTTTTCCAACTGGCAATAAGGCAATCCCATATAAAATTTAAGCTTCAGTAATAGTCGTTGTAAAAAGATTATTTATTGGTCTTGCTGCAACCCATTGACGAACTACTGATGAACCTTGAGGTTTCATTAGTTCGGACACTACATTAGTATCAAGTACAATCATATTAATCCTCAAAATTGGGAAGTTCGCGTAGGGGATCTCTGGATATAATTGGGATTTCAAAATCTCCAAAATGGGAAAAACGTTGCTCTATTTTTGCAGCAAGATTTAAAGACTGTTCTTCGTTTTCTATTAATACTACACGGAGAATTTCTTTAGCTTCTGCTTCAAGAGAACGTCCACTATATTCTGCTCGTTTTTGTAACCTAAATATAAGGTCATCATCCAGGTTTTCGATTATGATACTGCTCATCTTCCTTGTTGTTTTTAGTTATTCTCTAATAATTCATTATACTTCATTGCCAAAGTTAAGACTAAATATTGATTTAAGCTACTGAAAAATCAGTTAAATGCCGATTTTTTGGACGAATAAATCCCAAAACAATATCTTCTTTAGGAATCTCCAATTCTAAAAGTTCTAAAGCAATTCCTCCTTCAGTTCCATCTGACTCTATCCAGATTTTTTCTCCTACAATTCTTAGATGCAAAACAACAGCATGAACTCGCCCTGTTTCATCCCATCCTGTATCTATTAACAAGTAATTATCGGTTATTGAATCGCAAATAAATAGTGCTTCAATATTTCCATGACTGGGTTTATATTGGGCGTGTTTTTGAATAATTTGGGTAATAATTTTTCGGTAAAGTTCTAATTTAGCCATTGAATAATTACCTCCCTATCTGGATTAAAAATTAACAAATAAATTGTTTGATCGTTGACAATATCTTGAATTGCAGGTTGTTGAAAAAAATCTTGGTAAACCTCTTCAGGAATTGCTAAATATAATTTTCGTTCTGGGTTGAGACGACGTAATATACTTCGATACATATTATATTGACCAATTGCTTTTTGCAGTTCAGTTACTTGTGAAGGACTATTAAAAACTTTAATTTCTACGGCAATTTTCTGTTCAGCTCTTTCAGCAGCTAATAGTTTTTCCGCACCTAAATCTGCATATAAACGCAATACTTTAGAATATAAAGTATAAGGGTCGTCTGTGATAGTCCAGCCATCTTTCCTCAATCCATTCTTAACTTCGTTGTGATACAGATCGTACTGTGGCATTATCTAAATTGAGATTGGGATTTCTTGAAAATAGAGGATTCAAAAATAATTCTTCTGCTCATTGCAAATTTTATAAATTTACTTCAACTAAATTTTGGCGTTATTTGACATTTTCAATTACTTTTAATAATCTATTTTTGTTGCGTTCTGACTTTAAAAGATAATCTGTTTCATCAAACTATAAAACAACTATCTCAATTTCTTTTTCTCCAAATTTAGCTTGAATTTATTGCAGAAAATGATGGTCGATTTCACTAACTTTTAAACGATAAACTGTTGACATGATTTTTACCTGTTTTTGTTTATATAGCAAAATGAAATGATTCGTGAAAAAAACTGTAGGGGTTAGGTCTCCAAATCCCATTTTCACTAAAGTAAATAGAAACCGGGTTTATGAACCAAATTTCCTAGTTTTAACAACAATATCAGGGCAATAAACCCGGTTTCTTTCTTGGTTTGCCTAAGTTCTGTTTGCGCTCTAGAAACCGGGTTTGTATTAAATACTCCACCATACTATATCTACCTCCCATAAACCCGGTTTCTTATTACGCTTCAAACTTTTTAAGAAACCTTAAACCGCATTTGAATCATCCGCCAAATTTCTCCAACCCACAATACAATAGAAGTACCGCCAATAATTATTAACCAATCTCTTAAAGATAAAGGAACTGTTCTAAACACATCTCCTCCATATTGAACCATCACAATTTGTCCTACGAAAATCAATGCAGCGATCGCTACAAAACTGCCATTTTTACTAATACTAGAAAATGCAGATTCCTTTAAACCAAAACATTTGGCATTAAACATATTCCAAAACTGCAACATCACAAATGTAGAGAAAAATAGAGATAGTTCGTAAGGAGTTACTACCCGATCTTTTTGGATATATAGCAAGAAACCTACAAAAAATACCAAGAAGATTGATGCTACTGAAAAAATACTCACAGTCATTGGTTGAGAAATAATAAACTCTTCGGGATTTCTCGGTGCTTTCTCCATGACTTTTTCATTAGGTGGTTCCGTTGCTAAAGCTAATGCAGCAAAAGTATCCATAATCAAATTCACCCACAATAATTGAATCACAGTAAATGGCAAATTAATTCCAATAAACGGACCTAATAAAGCTATCCCACAAGCAGCAACATTTATTGTTAACTGAAACAGGATAAACTTTTGAATGTTTTGGTAAAGCGATCGCCCCCACATTACTGCATTTTCGATACTGCCAAAAGAGTCATTCAAAATGATAATATCGCTTGCTTCCTTGGCAACAGAAGTACCACTTCCCATTGACAAACCTACCTGCGCTTGATTTAATGCAGGCGCATCGTTGGTGCCATCACCCGTAACTGCTACCACTTCCCCACTTGCTTGTAATAACTGCACAATACGTTGCTTATCCTGGGGACGCGCTCTGGCAATCACTTTTACTTTTTGCACCATTGCTAAAGCTGCTTGATCATCCAGATCGCGGAGTTTATTACCAGTGATACACAAATCATTAGGATCATCCTCAGTCATAATACCAATTTCCTGAGCAATTTCCATTGCAGTCAAACGACTATCTCCAGTAATCATCTTTACTTTCACACCAGCTTTTTGACATATCTCTACTGCTGGTGGTACTTCTTCTCGGACTGGATCGGCGATCGCTACAAAACCTAGCAAAATCAAATCCTGATATTGTTGAAGTTCTTTTCCTTGTTGATAATCTTGAGGTTCGCGAATATAAGCAAATCCCAAAGTCCGTCTACCAATAGTTTCATACTTATTTAACTCTGCTGCGATGGATACTCTTGTAGAATCTGCAAACGGTTTCACACCCTCCGACGTGAGAATTTGATTACAATTTGCTAGCAGTAGTTCTGGCGCACCTTTAATATGCAGTATTTTTTCCCCTGTAGCGGGAGAAACTCCCATAGTTGCCATGTACTTTCTGTCTGAGGAAAAAGTTAACTGACTGATAATGTCAAAATTTTCTCGTTTATCAATATAGTCAATTTTGTTTTCTTCTAACCACAATAGCAACGCTGCTTCTGTATGATCTCCCAAAGGAATAGATTCTTCCCCTTTTCTGTGTTCTAAATTAGCTGTACTATTGGCACAGATAGCTTCAACTATAATATTGTCAGCATTGAGAGTGCCATTCTCGAAACTAGGAAACTGTACATCACTCACCTGCATTTTGTTCTCCGTCAAAGTACCTGTTTTATCAGAACAAATCACAGTTGTGGCACCGATAGTTTCGCAAGCGTGCATCCTGCGAACTAGATTATTCTGTTGAGTCATCTTCTGCATACTGTAGGCAAGACTGAGCGTAACACTTAGAGCTAATCCTTCGGGTACGGCAACAACGATGACTGCAACTGCAACCATAAAATATGTGAGGAATTTGAGGGCGATATCCACGGTTATCCAGTTAGCAGGAGAAGTGGGAATCCATCCCAAATAGTAACCGACTCCGATACCGATGCCAGATATTGCTAGAGCGATCGAAATATTTTTTAACCAGGCAACTGCGCTATCATCTTCTAACCATTCAGGTACTTCTATTTCTTTGCCTATTGATTCTAATCCGTCGATGATTATTGGCAACCAGACTCTAGTTAGGGCGATCGCTAAACCAATGACTAGGATGCTAACAATATACCATTGTCCCAAAGTGAGATTGAGTTCTCCTGTGAGGATACCTCTTGCGACTAAGGCGATATCAATTAAGACTGCTATCCCTAAACCGAGGATACCAATCAAATTACTCAGACGTTCTAGTTGGAGATTTAGAGGCGTTTCTACATCAGTAATATCAAGAACGCATCTAGCAGTTTTACCAATTTCTGTCTCATCCCCAACCGCTGTGATCTCGATGATTCCATGTCCATCATTGACTATAGTATCACGCAAGACTTGGTTGGGAGAATAAGCGTACTTAGTATGATTATTAGAAGATAAATTTGCATCTGCTGTTTTGGTAACAGGTATTGCTTCACCCGTTAAACTTGCTTCATTTACTTGTAGAGAAACTGCTTCTATTACTCTACCATCTGCTGGTATTTCATCTCCTGTTTCTATCAGTACAAAATCCCCTATTACTAAGTCTTTTTTCGGAACAGTTGTCACATTATTATCCCGAATTACTGTGATAGGAATTTCATCATTTACTTGATTCAAAATATCGAATTCTTGATTGGCTTTATATTCATTAAAAAAAGCAACAGTTGTAGCTAAAAGGATAGCAGCAATAATACCTAAACCTTCTACATAATTACCTTGAAAAATTCCGACTGTAATGGCAATAACTGCAGCTATAATTAAAATCCGAATTACTGGATCATCAAACTTTTCTAACCATAATTTCCACCAAGGCGATCGCTTAGGTGGTGTTAATAAATTAGAGCCGTATTTTTGCCGACTTGCCTCAACCTCAGTCTGTGTGAGTCCTCGGTGACGGCTGTGTTTTTGCCCTATTTCTTGAGTAGTTTTCACTGATTAATCTCCTTTCCAAAATTTGCATTGGTGGGTATTATGATAATTTTAGTATGTTATGGTTTTTTTTGAACTTTATTAATATATCTTAAATATGTAATTTTGTCTATAAGTATTTATAAGTGGAAAAATTAAGTATATTTTGTTGAAACTTTTCAGGTATAAAAAATTGGCGATCGAGAAGTTATTTGAGTTGTTAGTTATTCGTAGCGATCGCTTAATTCAGAAGTTTTAAATACTGAGATTTATTTTTTTATTTCCTTAAAAGAGGAGGCTTAATATCTTATTTTTTAGTTATACTATAATTGATGTTGCTAAATAGTTATATTATTTTTGAATAAAATATTGATTAAATGTTGAGAAAAGAATCAAACCAGGAGGGAATTTTACAGATAATCTCTACTATTTGAAAGGAATGATTAGTGACATTTGTAGAGGCATTTATCCAGATAAACACTGGTGACGGTAGAGGAAAATAGGATTATCATTATCCTGAACCAAAGTCTTTAATAAATTTTGGAGAAGTCCTAATGTTTAAAACTGGCTTCAGATTTGATTTTCAGATTCTTAATTTTCACTCTTACCAAGGTGTACTTACTTATTTGACATGGGATATTTGTTATAATTAGGAGCAAAAAGACAAAATTAATAGCCAGGACAAAAGCATCTAGAATATCTAGAATTTAATTGTATTACATATTGCAGATTATGGATATTGAAGACATTAAGAATGATCATCCAATTGGTACTAAAGTTTTTATAGAGACGGTATCAGGGAAAGAATTTTATGGCACTCTAGTTGGTATCCGCAAGTCAAGTGTTCTGCTTTATTTGCCAGATGACAGAAAGAAGTCTATTAATGTTGCGTCTATCGAGTCCATTGAAGAACAAACTACAGACTCTCTAATTCAAGAAACGGACTTAGAGAAAAATTCATCCACTCCTTCATTGTCACTAACAGAGTCAGAGACTTTTATCCCTACTCCCTCAACAGAGTCAGAGGAAAATTCACCCACTCCTTCACCCCCAGTAACAGAATCAGAGACTTTTATCCCTACTCCCTCAACAGAGTCAGAAGAAAATGTCTCAAATAAGCATAATTATTCTATTGAAGTCATCAATAAGGTAGAAGAAATTAATGCTAGTTTCAAAGAGGAAATTCTACAGGTAAAACTTGAGCCATTACCACCTAAGTTATCTCTACCAAGTAATCTATCATCTCTTAGCAAGAAGAATAAAAGGAAATTTCAAAAAGAAAGGAAATTTCAAAGAGAATGGATTAGGCTTGAGGAAGAATATAATCGTGCTAAAACAAATAATGAATTCCAACCTTTAAAGTCAATTATTAGTGGATATGAAAGGATTATTAGTGATTATCCAAAATTATCATCAGCTGCTAGGTTTAATATAGGTTGTTTGTATCTAGAACTGAATCAATTTGATGATGCTAAAAAAATTTTTGAAGGAGAAAGAGCTGGTTCTTTCAGACCAGAAGGATTTTACAATTTGGCAGTATATGCTCTAGATAAAGAAGAGATAGATAAGGCTCAATGTTTATACTCATTGCAAGAGTTTTTTAAACAAGCTCTATTAGTCGATCACCGGCCTGCTTGGTACAAGTGTTTGGAGTTAGCTATAGATTTACGAAAAGTTGATGTACTTCTATTTTTACTGAAACAAAAGTTACAAAAGAAAAAGAATTATGATGTGCCATTAATTTTGGATAGCTTTGTGTTTTACTTAAAAGAAAATCAGCAAGATGATTATGCTAATAAATTAACACAAATCATTTTAGAAAATAGCGAAGATTTTAAAATTGCCGTAGAAGAAATTGAGTTAATTATTTCTGAATTGTTAGATGAACCAGTACCTCCACCTGTTTCTTTTCCAGCTACAACCCTAAGTAGTTTTTTGAAATTTTATCTGGAAAACTGTGATTATGTAGGCGTAGAAGCAGCGAAAAAACAATCAAAAATTTTCACACTAAAAGACGTAGAACAACTGGTAATGTATGCTGACAAAGTATTAGGTACAAAGCGACTTCGTGAACGAGCAAGTTACTATCTATCTGCTGCTAAGGTTCTGATAGATTTGGGAAGTGAAGCAGAAGAAAAACAACGTCCTAGAGTACATTTAAGAAACTTCTGTTCTGTCATGGGAGATGCTTGTATTGCAGAGAAACAAGATAATGATATTGTTCGTAGTTATTATGCAGAAGCTTTTTTAATTGCACAAAAGTCGCAGTGGGTATCACAACTAGACTCGAAACTGTCTCAATATATTATGCTTTTTTATTACTCAAGTTCTGATGAACTTTTAAAACCAAAACTACCAACTATAGAATCTTGTCTCAAAGAAGCTATCAGCATGAATTTAGGCAAGTTAGTTATTGAAGGATTGTTATATCTTTCCTGGTTAAATCATGAAGTAGGTCGTGTTCTAATCAATAAAATTCACCTCGACAGAAATTTACGGGAATTAGTACAAAATTTATGTTATGAAATTCTAGGAGAAAAAGGTAGAACGAGTACGGATAGAAATACTTTTGTAAAGCTATGGGGACGTGGGCAAGAATTGATGGGTCGCCAACATCAAGAAATAGTCGATGAATTAGCAGCTTTAGATTCATTAGCAAATAATTTAGATGATTTACCAGAGCAAATCAAAAAAATACAAGAACTGAGAGAAAAATTCAGATTAGAGTTGGATAAAAAACGTCTTGATAAGATTAAGAAGATTGTAACTGAAATGCACAATTATAGTCAGCAGCAATCTTATACTGAACAAGAGCGTTATAGGGTAATTATTAACAATAATATTACACAATTAACCCAAGAAATAGAACAAAGTCCAACACAAGATTCTTGGAAGTTTTTATTTCCCTACTTAAGTTCTCTAGAGATAACAATTAATCAACATTTTCAAAAAATACAACAAGCAGCAGAGCCAGAAAGCTTAAAGACTAAACCCTCTACTTATTTACCAGATACTGAAGATTTAGACTGTCAAATTACTATCTATAATGAATCTGGCAAGAGTCCAGCAAGTGGTATCAAAATTGAAGTTCTAGAGTCTCCAACACAAGAATATGAACCTAAAGAAAAATCTATTTCTATTATGAAAGCTTTACCTGGTGGAGAATCTATCACTCGTCAAATTCCAGTTAAAATAACTAAAATAGCTCAAGAAGCTAAAGTCTTTACTCTCCATTATGAGTTATCTTATACCACAAGAGCTGGAAGACATATTACAAGAAAACATAAAGAGTCTATTCAACTGTATTCAGCAAAAGATTTCCAAGAAATTAATAATCCTTACGGTTCATACGCTCAAGGTAACATTGTTAGAGATGAGAAAATGTTTTATGGTAGAGACCAATTGATTAATAACTTAATTTCGTCTATTCGTAATCCTAATTCAGCCAAAAACTTCCTTATTTATGGGCAAAAACGTACTGGTAAATCATCAATACTTTACCACTTAGAACAAAAATTGAAGCCACAAATAATTCCTGTTCGTTTTAGTATTGGTGGTATGAATAATTTCTCAGATGCTACTTTCCTTTATATAATTATTAAGGAAATAGCAAAAGCTTTTGATGAGTTAACTGAAGAAGGTTATCCAAGTATTGATGTTCAACGGCCAGACCTAGAAAAATTTCAAGATTACCCTAAAATTATATTTGAAGATTATATGTCTAAATTGGGGAAAAATTTAAGGAAAAGAGATAAGTACTGCAACACAATAATTATGCTACTTATTGATGAATTTTCTTATATCTACGGTGAGATTCAGAAAGGCAATGTTCCAAGTTCATTCATGCAATCTTGGAAAGCATTGTTAGAAGAAAACTACTTTGGAATAGTATTAGTAGGACAAGACTATATGCCTCTCTTTATTAAGAGGTTTCCCAATGAATTTTCTATTATGGAGAGTCAGCGTATTTCTTACCTAGAAAAAGACTCTGCTCGCAATCTAATTATTGATCCCATTCGCACAAAGGAAGGAAAAAGTCGTTATACAGAAGAAGCAGTTAATAAATTAATAGATTTGACAGCAGGAAGTCCTTTTTATATTCAAATTTTCTGTAACCGCTTAGTTAATTATATGAATCGCAAAAAAATTATGTATGTGACTGATGCTGACATAGAAAGAGTGAAAGAGGGATTAATTACAGGGAATAATTCACTTAACAGTGCAGCTTTTGATAATTTAACCAGTGCGGGTGACGAACATACTGACAAGATTTCCAAGGAAGATGCAGAGGCAGTATTGCTTGATATTGCTAAAGAAACGCGCCTACAACCTTATTGCAATCGCTCATCCATTACCACTGAGACATCAAAATCTTCTATTTCTATAGATGAGGTTTTAAAAGATTTGGAAACTAGAGAAGTAATAGAAAAACAGGGTACTTCTGGATACCGCATTAAAGTCGGTTTGTTTAAAGAGTGGTTGCTAGTGCATCAATAAATTTCCAACTCTCGGAAAAGGATGATTATCAAATTCAAATTCAATCATAAAGGAGTAACAAAGAATGAATCTAATTTTATCCCGCAGTGAACGCAAGAAACTATCTGAAGCTTTAGTTGATGCCTTTAGACGTTATAACAAATTGAAGATAATGGTTAGCTATCAGTTAGATGAAAATCTAGATGCGATTGTAGAAAAAGGTCCCCTTAATGAAGTTGCTTTCAATTTGGTTGACTGGGCAGGAGAGCAAAACAAACTAGAGCAACTTATTATAGGCGCTCGTAAAGAAAATTCTGGTAATTACAAGTTACAAGAGTTCTACGAAATTATATTTCAAAGGTGGTTTATTGTTAATCCTCGGATGACACCAAGCGAACAAAAGATTTTTCCCGATCTTAAGTTAGCAGAAATTATAGAGGAAGTTGAATTACAGACATTTTTGCAACCCGAACCAAAATGGTTGGATGTTGGTTTCTTACAGCAAGCGCTTGCACAAACAGCGTCCGTCTGTCGGGTGGAAATTCCTTCAAAGGGTATTAAGGGAACAGGGGTATTAATTACGGAGCAGTTAGTTTTGACGAATTATCACGTTCTTGAGTATCAGGAAAATGATGTTCTGGAAGCTAATGCACTGGATGTCACTTTACGTTTCGGTTGTTTCACAGGAGAAGATGGTAAGGAAACAGAAGGCAAGTGTTTCTCATTAGACAGGCAAAAAGCGATCGTGTGTTCTAGTCATTGGCGAGAACTAGATTATGTTTTGTTGCAAGTTGATGGGAGTATTTGTGGTGAAAAGAAACTCAAACCTGTTAACTGGGAAACCAATAGTTATTTAGCACCCCGAATGGGACTTCATTTGTTGCAGCATCCTGAAGGAGACTCGATGAAATTATCTATTAGTCACGATGGCATAACCGGGGTTTATCCCCAGAGGGGTTTAGTGCAGTATGTTAACCAGAGCGCTGTAGGTTCGAGCGGTTCCCCTTGCTTTGATGAAAATTGGAAATTGGTAGCGCTACATCATGCTACTAAGTCTAAGTATTTTGGAGCTATCCGCGAAGGAATTTTGTGGAGTTCTATTTATCAAGAAATCAGGTCTTTTTTGTAAACAAAATCCTGAATAAAGTATAGAATTAAATATAGTTTATTTTTTCAATTAAATGATGAATATTATTTTAAGTCCCGAACAAGAAAAATTTATTCAATCCCAAATTGCTAAGGGAAGATATACTAATCTTCAACAGGCGATCGATGTCGCTTTAAAACTATTAGAAAAACAAGAACAAGATTATCAAGAATGGCTTGATGAAACTCGTGATCAAGTTAAAGTAGGTTTAGAACAATTAGAAAGGGGTGAAAAAGTTGATAGATAAATTATTATTGCACAATTACAGCAAAAATTTAAGCGGTTATGATTTGGTACACCTAATTAATTAATAAAAGTAAAAATGAGTCGTCGAATTATTGAAACAAAATTACAAGCCTCAAATTCTGCAACTGAAGTTGATAGTTATTTTGAGAAAATAATGAAGTATATTCCCTCAGAAATTGTGGGAGCTTGGATTGCTATTCAGGGAATAGCTGAAAGTACGAATAATCAAAATCCTATTTTTTTATGGGGAATAATTATTTTTCTGGCAATTCTCACATTTTTTTATATTAAAAAACGAACAGATGAGGAGAATAAAAAAACTGCTCTGAAACAAACAATTATATCTGTTATTGCATTTGCGATTTGGGCATTTGCTATTGGAGGCGAACCTTTTGAATCTTTAAGTTTTTATAATTCTGGCTTGGGTTCAATTCTGCTGATTATTTATACTGTAACTATTCCCGTTATACCTCTAAATCACGATTAATTTTAGTGCTTATTTTTTCAACAATGGAACTACCTGATAATCTAAAAAAGAGATTCTATAATGCTTTACTTGATGCATATCGAAGTCGGACAGAATTAAAGCGAATGGTTGATTTTGAACTAAAGGAAAATTTGAGGTCTATTGCTGGGGAAGGAACACTGAAAGAAGTGGTTTATGAATTAATAGACTCATTTGATGAAAAAGGACAATTAGAAAAGCTGCTTGAAGGAGCTTATAAAGATCGTCCAGAACATCAAGACTTAAAATCAATTTACCAAGAATTTTTACTTTCTCAACCTGATAGCATTATTTCCCTCGAAGAAAATAACAAACCACAGAGTATAGTCGAAGAAAACTCTGATGAAAACCAGAATAATTCAAATTTAATTTCTATTCTTACAAATTTTTATGAAAATTTATTTTTACGCCTTACGAGGGAAATTTTACTTGAAAAGTATCCTCCTAGAAAGGATAATATTCCTACAATTGTCGAATTTATTGAACAGTTAAATCAAGCTAAAGATGTAGATGAATATGATAAAACTAAGATTCAACAATTGCCAGAAAGTATCACTGATGAAAAAAATACAAAGTTGTCAGCTTCTGTTTTGAAAGAAAACTCTACTAACAAAAATGAAGAATATCAGAAACCAGAATGTGCTAATTTCAAAAAAATTGACAACCCATATAGTCGGTATGCTAAAGGTAGCATTGTTGAAGATAAGAGAATGTTCTATGGTAGAGATGAGTTTATTGATAATTTGATTTCATCTATTTGTAATTCTCCTTCAGCAAAAAATTTCGTTATCTATGGGCAAAAAAACATTGGTAAATCTTCAATACTTTACCACTTAGAACAAAAATTGAAGCCACAAATAATTCCTGTTCGTTTTAGTATGAGAGGTATGGATAATTTGTCAGATGCTACTTTTCTTTACATAATTATTTATGAGATTTTCAAAGCTTTTCATAAATTAGCTGAACAAGGTTATCCAAGTCTTACTGTTCAATTTCCAGACGTCAAAAAAATGCAATATAATCCTCAAATTACATTTGAAGATTATATGTATGACTTGTCGAAAAAACTGAGAAAAATACATGAGTATCGCAACGCAAAATTAATGCTACTCATTGATGATTTTTCTTATATCTATGGTCAAATTCAGAAAGGATTTATTTCAGAGAATTTCATGCAATTTTGGAAAGCATTGTTAGAAAACAAAAACAAATACTTTGGAACAGTATTAGTTGTACAAGGTTATATGCCTAAATTTATTAATAGCTTTCCTAATGAATTTTCTATGATGGATCCTAGGCGAATTTCCTACCTAGAAGAAAACTATGCTCGGAATTTAATTGTTAATCCTATTCTTACAGAGAAAGGAGAAAGTCGTTATCAAGAAAAAGCTGTAAATAAATTAATAGAATTAACAGCAGGAATTCCCTACTATATTCAGATTTTCTGTAACCGTTTGGTTGATTATATGAATCGCGAAAAAATTATGTATGTGACTAATACTGATATAGAAAGAGTAAAAGAAGAATTAATTACAGGACATAATTCACTTGAAAGTGCAGCTTTTGATAATTTAATCAGTGCAGGAGACGAGAATACTGACGATATTTCCAAGGAAGATATAGAGGCAGTATTGCGGGATATTGCCAAGAAAACGAAACAAAAAGATTATTGCGATCGCTCATCTATTACCACCAAGACATTAATTCCTGTAGATGAGATTTTGAAAGATTTAGAAACCAGAGAAGTAATAAAAAACCAGGGTAATTCCTATAAAATAAAAGTTGGTTTATTTAAAGAATGGTTGTCAGCACATTTGATTAAAATAGATTCAAATAATTCTTTTGAAGAATCGATTGTTTTGATTACCAGTTCTTATAATAAAAGAGCAAATGTGATTGGCACTGGATTTGCTTTTTATCGAGAAGAAAATATTACTTATCTACTTACCTGCGCCCATGTTGTTGAAGATATGGGCGGTGAAAATAATGTATTAGTAAATGATTTTCCCGCAGAAATTATAACAAAAGGAGATATTAGAGGTTTTGATTTAGCAGTTTTGCGAGTAGCAGAACTTAACCATATTCCCTTGTTAAAATTAACTATTTTATCTCCACAAACGGAAAAAGATTTAAACATTAAAATCTGCGGTAATTATCTTTACAGTGAAGAGAAAAAAATATTGCGTGAGACAGTCGAAGGAATAATAGAAACTTCTCAAAAAACCGTGGTAATTCAATCTACAGAAAAAGCCACTGTTTGGAAATTACAAATACAAAAAGGACGACTACGAGGAGGTTATAGTGGCGCCCCTGTTGTTGACTCAGAAACAAGTTTAGTTTTAGGCATAACTACTAATATGGAAAACAGTGGAGAGCGAGGAACAGCAATATCCATAGAAGCTTTAAGAAAGATTTGGCCGGAAATACCTCTTGAGGATATTTAACTTCTTAAATTTATCTCATTGGAGGCATACTTAAACCTTTCAAAATCTCCTTTTTTTCCTCTTCAGTTAAACCTTTACTCTGCACTAAAACTCCAAAATTTCCTAACCCCATTGGATCTATTAATGAATGTAATACCTCCCTACGTCGGAAAACTTCCTCAATAGAAAACCCTTGATTATTTGATAGTTCATTTAATCTATCTCCTAAACCTAACGCCATTAAAAATAAACCTTGTTGAGTCAAACCTAGAATTTCTAATCCACACAAATTTCCCTGTTTTTCCAAAGCAGTAAAATCAACATGAGCAGTAATATCTTGTCGCCCAATATTCCAATAAGGGTCATTATTTCGGTGATGTTGATAATAACATTGTAGAGTTCCTTCTCTTCTAACGGGATTATAATAACGTGCTGCTTGATAACCATAATCAATTGTTAATAAATAACCTTTCAGCAAGCGATCGCTAAGAATTTTTATCCAATCTAAAGCTTGTAAATTTACTTCACTTTGATAACCATCAACATTAGGAAATGACAGTAAATCTATATCTACTAATTTAAAATATTCAGCAATCTCAGGAGTTGAAATTTTATCAGTTATTTCTACAAACTTTCCCTGAGAGTCAGAGGTGACGTAAATTTCTCGAAATTCCCGATTTTCTATTCTAAATTTATGCACTGGAAAAGCATCTACCAACTCATTAGAAAAGAAACAACCTGTAATAGAATTATGGGAAATTTCATCCCAGTCACTCCAGCGCACTTGATACGACTTTAACCTTTGTTTTTGTTCAGCTTTTAAAACTTCCGATTTTTCTACAATCAGATATTCAATTATTTGGAAAAAATCTAAATGTGTTTGTTTGAGATAACCTAAAATTTGCTCCGCTAAAATTCCTTTACCAGCACCCATTTCTACCAGAGTAAAATTATTAGGTCTTTGGAAAATATGCCACATTTGTAGAAATTGTTCTGCTAATAATTCTCCAAAGTCACTACCCCAATGAGGGGAGGTTAAAAAGTCTCCTTGTTTGCCAATATTTACAGGATGAGTTGCATAATAACCATATTGGGGATGGTATAAAACTAAATCCATATATTTTGCAAAGGTAATCCGTTGTTCGGGAATTTCAGCAATACTTTGACGGATTATTTCACACAAACTTTCGTTATTATTGTTGATTGTTAATTGGGGTTGATTCATAAATTTAAGGAAGAAGTGAGAAGAAAGAAGTAATTAGGGAAAAAAATCCTGCCATCTCTTGTTGCTAGACACGGTCCGAGTCGATCTTTTTCTCTCCATATCTTTGCCATTGATAATTTTCTCCAGGCAATCTTTTTTTGACTCTCTTTCCAGAATAAGTCGGAAAGACTCAGGTAGAAAATTTCGGGTTTCTCTTGTTGCTAGACACGGTCCGAGTCGATCTTTTTCTCTCCATATCTTTGCCATTGATAATTTTCTCCAGGTAATATTATTTTGACTCTCTTTCCAGAATAAGTCGGAAAGAATCAGGTAGAAAATTTCTGCCATCTCTTGTTGCTAGACACGGTCCGAGTCGATCTTTTTCTCTCCATATCTTTGCCATTGATAATTTTCTCCAGGCAATCTTTTTTTGACTCTCTTTCCGAAATTAAGTCGGAAAGACTCAGGCAGAAAAATTCTGGTTTCTCTTGTTGCTAGACACGGTCCGAGTCGATCTTTTTCTCTCCATATCTTTGCCATTGATAATTTTCTCCAGGCAATCTTTTTTTGACTCTCTTTCCAGAATAAGTCGGAAAGAATCAGGTAGAAAATTTCGGGTTTCTCTTGTTGCTAGACACGGTCCGAGTCGATCTTTTTCTCTCCATATCTTTGCCATTGATAATTTTCTCCAGGTAATATTATTTTGACTCTCTTTCCAGAATAAGTCGGAAAGAATCAGGTAGAAAATTTCTGCCATCTCTTGTTGCTAGACACGGTCCGAGTCGATCTTTTTCTCTCCATATCTTTGCCATTGATAATTTTCTCCAGGCAATCTTTTTTTGACTCTCTTTCCGAAATTAAGTCGGAAAGACTCAGGCAGAAAAATTCTGGTTTCTCTTGTTGCTAGACACGGTCCGAGTCGATCTTTTTCTCTCCATATCTTTGCCATTGATAATTTTCTCCAGGCAATCTTTTTTTGACTCTCTTTCCAGAATAAGTCGGAAAGAATCAGGTAGAAAA